>JAPYSW010000048.1 GCA_029936395.1 Candidatus Poseidoniia archaeon | reverse complement strand
GTAGAACGAGCTAACCACCACCAAAAATCTCCTTTTTCAACACTAACTATATCAAAATAATTTAGATCAGTAACAAAATTAGAAACTAGCATCATAACTAATGCTGTAGCTTTAAGAGAATCTAGTTCATCTATTCTCAAACTATGAACCTGCAACTATCTTGATTATATCGCCATCTTGTAAATTATAATCTTTACCAATTATACGTTTAGAACGACAATCTATAGCACGAATAAAACCATCTCCAATATCTGTATGAACTTTGTATGCTAAATCTATAGCTGTAGCATCTTTAGGAAGCAAAAAAGCATCGGGTAGAACACGGCCCTGGCCATCAGTATAATGCGTTTCATCTTCAACGGGATAAACTGCTATCAAATCTAACTTATCTAATACCGCATTTTCAATGCATTCTTGAACTCCTGTTGAACCATAAGTTTTAATGAAATCTTTAATTTTTTGAAGGGCATTTTTCTGACCTTCATTTAATTTATCTGAATCGGTTAATTGAAAATCTGAATCTCCCGAATTATAAGAAATTAATCCTACTTTAGATGCATTTTTTAATGCTAATTCATAATCTGCTGCAGTTACTATTGAAGACATTTTAATTAATGAGTTTAAATTTTCTTCAGATGAGATATCTGCCTTATTCGCAGCAATAACTATTGGCTTAGCCAATTTCTGAAGAGACTTGGCCAAGATTATGCCCTCTTCAAGCCCCCACTTCATTATAGGTTTAGAAATAGCAGCTTTTCTCAATGATAAAGTAACATGTTCTCTACTGATTTTCAATCCAGCCAATCTTTCTGAAAGAAAATCTTCTATTTTTTCACCTGCTTCAATTGCTCTTGCACTCCTAGACCATGTTCGAATTATTATTTCTCCAATCCATTGATGTAATTCATTCTCAAGAAAATGAATCTCATCTAAAGGAATTGCATTTTCAGTACTATTTCCCTCTAAATCAGTTTTACCGGAAGAATCTACAACTTGTATCAATACATCTGCTTGTCTGAGATCATCAAGAAATTTATTACCCATCCCTTTACCTTCATGAGCACCCGGAACTAATCCAGCTACATCTATTACTTCAACCGGAATATAACGAATACCATCAATAGATAAAGAATTATTTGGATTAGGTTCAACACCTAATTCCTTGCTGGGACATGGCTTACGAACATAAGCAATTCCTACATTTTTATCTATTGTTGTGAAAGGATAATCACCTATTTGAGCTTCAGCCGAAGTTGCTGCTGTAAAAAATGTTGATTTTCCTGCATTAGGTTTTCCAACTAAACCTATTTTCATTAAAATCCGCCAACAGTAGGGCCAAAACTTCCTCCCTTAGGTGGGCCCTTTCGTTTCTTTTTTGGTTTTTCTTGAACCTTTTCAGGTTCGGCCTCTTCAATTTTACTATCTTCTGTTACTGGCTCTTGAACCTCTTCAGAATTATCTAAAGCTGAGTTCTCTTCTTCTTTTAAAAGTCTTAATTTTTCAGAAGCTGAAAGTTCAACTTCAGCCTCTTCACCTTTTTCCTCTTCAGTGTTGTCTAATAAAAATTCTTCCATGCGACGACGGCGAGTTGTAGATGAAATCGGTTTTTCAATCTTGGATGAAGTTATTACGGACTTAGGAGGCAATTGTTTTTCTACAACTTCCTTTTCTTGCTCCGTATTTCCAATTTTTCCATTACTATCTACCAAAGAAACAACCTTACAAGACGGACATCTGAAAGAACCAGGTCTTGCGACTCGTACACGAGAACCACATTGTGTACAATTCAGAATTAACGGAAAATTAACACTAGATTCTTGAATTATAGGTGCAACTTTAGTCTTGGTTATTAATTTATTTTCACGTTTAGAATAGCTATATAAAACGGCACCACCGACTAATATTACTGCAAATACTCCTATGTATATTGGTAAATTACTATTACTTGATCCTTCAACTTTAAAAGACATCTGGATTTCATTATTACTCATATCCGTTTCTTCCAATTTAGAATTGGGATTAAGCACAACTTTGAAGTCATGATTTCCTTCTTCGGCCATGAAAGTAAAGGTAACTACCTTGTTACCACCGTCTTCAATACCAACTACCTGACCACCGCCCGCTATACTTCCATCAATATATATTGAATAAGATACTGAGTCGATAGGGGCATTTGTTGAAGTAACTGTGAACCTAGCATTCACTTTCTCTCCAGGTAAAGGATTTGATGGAGATAACGCTAAATTTTCAATTCCGGCATCTGGAATTAAATTTGCATTTAAAGAATATTGTAAATTAACGACCATGCTTTCATCAAATGTTGAACGGATAGATACTATTGCATTCCATGGACCATCATTGTTTTGAGGAACAGTAGCCTTGAGATAATTACTTTCAGTTACACCGGGCTCTATTATTCTTGAAGTCCATTGAAAATCAGTAGATGAAGATGAAATCATCGAACCTGTACTTGAAACTAAAATGGTATCTGCGGTATTTCCATCATTAGTAACTTCAAATTGATAATATACCGTTTCACCAGATAAAGCTGTGACTTCCGTGAGTGATGTCGAGGAAGCTGATAACTGATAAACTGAGTTTATAGTTAAATTAATAGAAAGATTTACAGTAATGCCTAACGATTGAGCTGAAATTAGAAAATTATAATCACCAGGTAGTTGATTTTCAGGTACATTTATAGAAAAACCAATATCCTTAAGATTATATGGTTGAATTACTACAACTGTTTCTGTAAATGAATATGACCAATCCTCAGGTACTCCTACAGTACTAATTGTAATTTGATCGTCACCATTTCCATTATTTGTATATCTAATATTCCAATCTGCCGTACTTCCAGGATTAGTGGAAAGGGGTTCTGATATTGATATTGCAGATATGTTAAAATTTTGCCTTACATATAAATTATAAACCAATGTTGAAACATGGCTTGGTTCATTGTAATCTGTAATCTTCAATATAAATTCATAATTTCCTGATTCAGCATCTACTGGAGCAGTTACTGTAAATGAGAATATATCTGGTTGGCCAACTGGAACTATTAATGTTTGTTTATCTTCGAATTCCTCAGTATCATCAAAATTTACCCACCAATAAACATCACCATTTACTTCAGTTATTACTCTAGTAGTTGAACTCTCTGAATCAATTAATGATAATATAACTAAATCAAAAGAAGAACTTTCACCCTGGCTAAGTTGAATTGATTGAGAACCAACAGGTTTCATTCCAGTAACTATAAAAGATAAAACTGTCGAATCAATCTTTGGATCGCCAGCTATCTCACTTTTTGTAGAATTAACTTGTAAAAATATATTGCTCTGACTCCCTGGAGCTGACAAACCCGAATTGACCGTAAGAGTAAAATCTTTAGTCTCAAAACCATCAAAAGTTATTATTTCAGTCCCATTTTCTGTCCAAATACCTGAATATGACACCTCAAAAAGATCGGGGCCATTTCCAATATTAGTTATTGAAATAGTAACTAATTGAGTAACATTACCCAATAATGTGGTTACACTTTCTGAACTTATAGATACGCCAAAATCTTGATTCACAGTAATATTTGCATCGAAAAAAGTATCATCAAAACCTGATACGGTTGCAATAATTCTTAACCATACTGTTTCAACTGCTTCTGCATTACTAGGTGCTGTAACTCCAATACTGACAAAGGTTGACCCATGACCTGGAAGTGAACGAGACCAAGTGGATTCATTATTGTAAACTACTTCCCATCCGGGCATCACATTAGATTGATAATCTAAAGAAATGTCCAAACTAGTTGGCTCATAATTAACAACTCTAACATCAAAATAAACAGTACTGTCTGGATTGGTATAAGCTAAGTCTGCATCACTATCAGACCAAAGACGCGCACCCCTAATTGCACCAACTTCTAAAACAACATTTAGCTTATCAAGTGTTTGATTATTACTCAATGCAAATTCCATCATATATGAATTTCCAGGAGTTGCAGTATTAGGTGCTGTGAAATTTATCCAAGTATAACCAATCTCATCATGAGATAAAGAGACATTATCAGGAGAAATACTATTCTCCCAGTCTGGCGCACCAGACAATATAGATACTGAGAATACGTCGGTATCTTCTTCAGGGTTCAAAAATTCTATTAAGAAACTAGCATTTCCACCTGGAAGAATATTAACTACTGCTTTTTCAGCCATCATAATTCCAATTGAAGTATTACTAACCAATGATTGAGATATTGAATCATCACCTCGAGAGTTTGCAGTAAATATAATCTCTTTGTAATCATCAACAGATACTTCTTCAGGGACAACTATCTTGAGCTCAGCTTCAATTGTTCTAAATGCTGCTAAAGTTATGGAACCTGCAGGAGAATTATCTATTCTTATTTGAGCACCCCAATCACTACTAGTATACAGATCGAAAGTATCATCTCCATTACCTTGATTTGTTATTTTAACGGGATAATACAGTGTCGTTCCAGGAAATACACGTTGATTGGATAATGGCATTTCCAATTTAATATTATAATATTGACTAACTTCAATATTAACATATACGGAATCTGAACGGCTTGTATTCCCTTGAGAAACTGCAGTTATGGTAAATTGGTGTACTGCTGATGTAACATTAAGTCCAGGGATAAAATTAACACTAAATGTAGTAGAAATATTGGAAGACAAATTACTAACTTGTAAAGGATGGCTAATAGTCCAATCAGGGCTCATTACTGTAACTGATAGAGTATAATTATCAGTACGAAGACCCATATTAATTATGTCGACATCAAAAGAAGCTGTTTGAGTTATATCTACGCTTTCAGATGAATCTGATATCGTTAAATCCAAACCGTATTGCGGTCTAACTAAGATAGATTTGGAAGCATTATTATTATCATATCTAACTTCCTCATTTTCCTCTTCATCAACAATGCACATAACCCAAATTTGGTGATTACCTTGTCCCTCTGCAGTCCAATTGAATTCTTGTAAATTAGTAATAGAATTAGAATTCAAAGTATCTATAGTTTCAGAATGAAGTAAAGTCCCAGATAAAGAATCTAAACGTACTTCAATTGCTATATCTAAAGCATCGTGATTTCCATCATTGCGGATAGTTATTGGATAAAATACTACATCTTGACTTTCCTCTATTTCACTAGTTATGTTCTTACCATCAGTAATAACTATGTCTGATGATTTTAACGTTAAATCTGCTAAATCTGCTGAATAAACTGA
>JAPYSW010000047.1 GCA_029936395.1 Candidatus Poseidoniia archaeon | reverse complement strand
ATTTGTAAATATTAGTTTTATTGATAATATAATAAGTTTTACTATAATTGATTAAATAATCTAAATTATTAAATGATAGTAAAAAGCATTATTTTAGTATTATTGCTAATATTATCTATTATATTATATTCTATTATATTTTATTTCATACTTAATTCTATTTTTCATGTAATCCAGCAACAGTATCTGTATCTTTCCACCAATCTTGGTTTCCTTTTTTCTCAGAAATATGCTTTACCCAGTTTCCATCTTTTACTGCATTCTCTTTCTTAATATATTTTTCAGTTCCAATATATATCCAGGCTTTCTCCAATTTTCCGTCTTCTAATTTAATATCGCGTATTTCTCTATTGTAGGCTGAATTTCCGTGGTTTTCAGGATTATATCCTTCTAAATTATCTATTATCTTAGTAATTTTATCATAGTCTTCAGTCTTGATGTACATTAACATTCCACTAACATTTTTTCCATTAGATTCTGTAATCATAGGATAAGGTCCCATGTCGAATAATTGATAGTTCTCGATTGATCCTTTTTTTGTATTGACAATACAGTCTTTCCAAAGGTAATAATTTGGTTGATCAGGAATTAGCGTTCCATATACAAAAAAAGGAAGTTGTTCCATTTATTTTCCATAACTAATCCTTATTTATAATGTCTTAAAGTCAACATTAGATGGAACAAGTAGAAATCATTGGTTTGATTGCAGGAGTTATTGGCGTTTTAGGATGGTATCCTCAAGTTAAACGAATTTGGATTGATAAGAAAGCAGATGGAGTAAGTGTTCCTTCCTTTACAGCAATTGCAATATCTTTACTTTTGTGGTTAACATACGGAATTATCAAAAATTCTATAGCTATTGTTATAGCCAATATTTTGGCTCTTATTGTGATTATAGCAATTGCCTTTGGAGCTTATCGTATTCAATCAGTAAATTAGGGTCCTATCTGCTTTGAAAGCTAGGTCTACAGGTACATTATTAATTTTCAGGAGGTGGAGGTGATTCGTATTCTCCACTCCTCTTCTTTTCTTCATTTTCAGGTACTATTATTTCACTTTTTTCGGGGATGTCTTCTTCGTCTTTATCTTTTCTTATGTAATCTTCTTGTTTATCCCAGCCTTTCTTTTCATAGTTTGTGAATCCATCATCCCTATTATTGGTCAAAGGATGAGTAGTTGACGTATCAAAAGTTTGGTTCTGATTGTCCTGCAAAGTGAAAGCTAATATTATTCCTATTATCAGCACTACTACTCCACAACAGCATGCTCCTACTGAGCTGGCAAGTGTACCCAGGAGTGCAAAAAGGCCTTGAATAAGAAGATCTAAATCATAAGCCATTACAGTTTCACCACCTGTATTCCAGGTGTATGTTCCGTCAGGGCAAACCGTATCTTCTCTCCAGGTCCGGTTATCTTTATTATATTCTTTCATACACAACCAGCCAACTGCGATCCATCCGTCGCCTGCTGAGCTCCCATCATCTTCGATGTAGTAACAATCAGGATAGAAGGCTTGAGTGTTATCTTCATTATGAGTTAATGTAAATGTTTCCACAAGGTTACAGTCATCTTCGGTCAAATTCCAAGTATTATTTCCATGGTTATTATTAAATCCACCAGAACTTTTAACTGCATATGTACTTTTTATGTGTACTACGATACCCATTTCACTTTGGTTTTGCTTAAGCTCCATTTCACCGTCAGCACCTTGGTAGAGTATTCCTGCTTCAAGAGTATTTTCAAAATCATCTCCTAAACTCCTGATTTGTACCAAGCCAACTATGAGTAGGATAATTCCAAGGATAAGAGTCCCAATGACAATTTTATTCATATTATTCTATCTTAATTAGTCTATATAAGTTATTTTCAAAATATATTTTGAACTATAATAAATTTTTATCTTTCATTATCTTTTCTAAATAGTCTTTATTTATGTAAATGGTAGTCCAAAGAACTAAGATTCCTGAACCGAGAAATGCCCCGCCGACTTTTCTCTTTTGTAAACAATCATCTCTATCACCAACTGAGAATATTGGATATTGCATGTAATCTGAACAAGTTTCAACTTTATTTGTTTTTTCAGTTACAGGATTATAGTAATCTTCGGTTGCACTATTCCAAAAAGCTAAACCAAATACTAGGAATGAAATCCCTAGGGTAATTCCTATAATTGTTTTCCAATATTCAGTGATATTCACAATTACTAGAAAAGAAGCCCCTTAATTATTTTTTCGATTATACTTACTGATAATTTTAAAATGTTGTAAAAAATGAGCATAGATTTCCTCGTTTATTTATTTTTTGTTTAGAATATGTATGCTACAATTGGCAAGATAATAATTTCCCAGGGCAAAAAGATAACTGCGACTTTTAGATATCCTAACATAGTACAAACTATAAAACATAATATATAAAGTTAACGGTAAAAAGATTATATTATATTTTTAATTAATAGAGGATATATCAACAAATGTTCTACTATGGCTAAAAATTCTAAAAAGGTGGGACACAAAAGTATCATGTTTTAAGCATAAATTCATAACATACAAGGTTCACGGGGTAATGTGAGTAAGGGACATTGTCTTGTTGTTGGAGCTGGTGTTAGTGGCTTATCTTCAGCTATTCGTCTTTTAGAAAATGATTGGGAGGTAACCATATGGTCTTCTGAATTCTCACCAAATACTACTTCTGATGTTGCTGCAGCATTATGGTATCCTTTTTTATCAGCTCCAGTGGGAAAAACAAATGTTTGGGGTTCTGAAACATATAATGTGCTAAAGGTAATTTCACGTTTTCCACAGACGGGAGTTTCAATGACACAAACATATGAGTATTTTAGAGAAGAACAACCTGATCCTTCTTGGAAACAATCAGTAGATGGCTTCAAAAGACTTAATGGGAATTTACCTGAAGATTACATAGAATGTTTTTCTTTTATCACGCCAGTTATTGAAATGCCGATTTATCTTAAATGGCTTATGAATAGATATGAAGAGCTTGGCGGAAAGCAGAAGGTAAAGAAAGTAGATAATTTTTCAAATATAACGGATAAATATGATTTAGTTGTTAATTGTACTGGTCTTGAATCTAAGAATTTGTTGAATGATAGTGAAGTATATCCAGTAAGAGGGCAAATAATACGTGTTAAAACAGATATTAAAGAAATGTATTTAGATCAACAAATTTCGACATTAGCTTACATAGTTCCTAGAAGCGAGGATATGATTCTTGGTGGTGTAGCTCAAAATAATGATTGGAGTTTAGAGACTAGAATAGAAGATAGAGAGGATATTCTTGAAAAATGTTGTAAGTTGATACCAGAATTAAGGAATGCAGAGATAATTGAAGACATGGTAGGATTACGTCCTGGAAGGAGCGAGGTTAGACTTGAAAAAGAAATATTACTTGGAAGACCTATGATACATAATTATGGTCATGGAGGTTCAGGAGTTACACTTTCTTGGGGCTGTGCAGATGATGTAGTGGAGTTGGCAAATGAATCATAGTTTTGGAACTCATGACTATTTAGAAGATTCACGAAATTCCGAAATTTCAATATATATTAATGGTAAATATTATCCAAGACAGGATGCTTCAATATCTGTTTTTGATAGTGGTTTTTTACTTGGAGATGGTGTTTGGGAAGGCATTAGATTGCACAATGGTAAATTTGCCTTTTTAGATAAACATCTTGAAAGATTGTTCTGGGGAGCTTCGCAGATTGATATGGATATTGAGAAAAACTTAGATGAAATTAAAGATATACTGTATGATACTGTAAAACATAATAAAATGAAAGATGGAGTTCATGTTAGATTAATAATTTCTAGAGGGATAAAATCAACTCCTTATCAGGACCCTAAATTCACAATATCAGGACCTACAATTGTAGTAATTCCGGAATACAAACAACCAAATCCTGAAACTATAGAACATGGAATTAAACTGGTTTCAGTAGATGTTATTCGGGGTTCTCCAGATATGCAAGATCATAGAGTTAACAGTTTGAGTAAATTTAACTGTATCCAAGCCTGTATTAACGCTAAAAGGAAAGGTGGTGATGAGGGAATAATGTTAGATCCACATGGATACGTTTCAACATGTAATTCTACTCACTTTTTTATCGTTAAAGATGGAGCCGTTTGGACTTCTACTGGTGAATATTGTTTGGGAGGAGTTACGAGGAAAAATATCATAGATATTTGTAATGATAATTCCATTCCACTTTACGAGAAAAATTTCACATTATCTGAAGTTTATGATGCCGATGAAGCTTTTGTAACTGGAACATTTGCAGGAGTTTTACCAGTTTATGAGATTGATGATCATGAACTCAGTGTGTTAGGTTCTAATTCAGTCGTTAAGTTAATCCAATCATATTATAATGATTTAGTATCAAAGGTATGCTTGTAATGATTCGTATTGCCATGTGGTCAGGCCCTCGTAATATATCTACAGCAATGATGCGGTCATGGGAAAGCAGGTCAGATACATTTGTTATTGATGAACCTTATTATGCATATTATCTGAGTCAAACAGACTTGGAACATCCAGGAAGGGAAGATGTAATTAGAGAGGGAGAATTGGATTCCGAAAAAATTTCACATAGTTTGATTAATGATATTAATGGTAAATGTTCTATTTATTATCAGAAGCATATCACACATCATCTATTGAATTCAATAGATAGGAAATGGATGAAATCGGTTACTAATTGTTTTTTGATAAGAGATCCAAAAGATATGATAATATCATACAGTAGAGTTCATCCGGATTTGAATATGCATTTATTAGGACTTGAAGAACAAAAAGAGATATTCGAATATGTACAAAATATGACTGGTGAAGTTCCTCCAATAATTGATTCCAAGGATGTACTAATGAATCCTAGAAGAGTACTCAGTAAATTTTGTGAGAGAGTGGGAGCGCCATTTTCTGAGGAAATGTTGAGTTGGCCTAGGGGTGCAAGAGATACTGACGGGAATTGGGGAAAATATTGGTATAAGAAGGTAATTAATTCAACGGGTTTCAATGAGTATAAGCCTAAAACAGAAGAAGTTCCAGAAAGATATGAAGAACTTTATTTGGAGTGTTATTCTTTATATGAAAAACTACATAAGTTGAGGATAAGATAAGTGTCAAGTATTACAAAGAATTTCGGCCGCAATCATGTGCTTAAGCCGTCATCGGCCTACACCCCTGCCGACGAGCAGGAAGTTCTGCAGATTCTCGACAAGCACCGAGGCCAGCGCATCC
>JAPYSW010000012.1 GCA_029936395.1 Candidatus Poseidoniia archaeon | reverse complement strand
TAGCTAATTCAGAATCGGGCAGATTATTAATTCCACCTGCTTTTTCACGACCGCCACCATCAAATTTACTGCACAAATTACCAGCACCATGAGGGTTATTGATAGACGATCTTACTGATATCCTATAAGTCCCATCCGAATTCAAAACAGCTATGGCGCAAGCCAAATCTTTGTTTGTAGAAACTAAATGGTTACTGAAAGAACCCATAACTCTGTGAGTCCAAGCCTCATTAGGAAGTGTGTAAATCACTCCATTGTTACTAATTGAATATGGCTCTTGACACATTGCTAAGCTCATGTCTGCATTATAATTATCAAGCAGCGTTGAGAAAATATCTCCTTGCTCTGTAAAAAGGAAAATATCAGTGCCACATGCTTTAACAACCTCGGCTATTTTCTCAGGTGAAAAAAATAAATCATCAACTGTTTGACCATAACTATTGTAATTCACTACTAAACCAATATTTTTTAAAATTAGAATTTGTTCATCACTTAAATTCTCTGATTGAGCCATATTCATAGCTAAATCTATGTGATTGTCACCAAAAGCAGTAGCAATCGACCAGAGTCTGTTTTTGCCATTTACATGCGAATTAACTATCAATCCCGTTGAAATATTTGGTTCTGTATTGATATGATAAGTAATGTTAGCATGATCAATCAATTCCTTTGGATCATGATGGTCAAAATATTCAACAATAGCTCCAGAATCAAGAGTTCTCTGAACATCTTTTCTATTCTTGGCATGTGAAACATCCATTACTGTAACTAAGTCACCCTCACCAGCATTAACCCTAGCAACTAGATTTACATCACGTTTAACGCCAGTCACAATAGTTGCATTCCTAGGATGTGTCAAACGCAACTGATGCCAAGCAAATATACCATCTGTATCTCCATTAAAAACATCGTAATTAGCCATTATCTATCCATCCATTCTGGGAAATTCTTTATTTGCCTTTCCTCTAAAAATTTCCGAGTTTCGGTAATATCTGTATCATAATATTTTACTAATTCATTTCGCAAGGTGTTCGACACCTTTTCGATATTTGGTTTAGCATTAATGAGATTGTAAATTCCACTTAGTGGCCATTTCAGCCAAGGAAGATAATACCAAACCCCAGATAAACTATTATCAAAAGAAGTTGCAAACCTCTGAAGTCCTTTACTTCGATAAACCATTGATTTGTTCTGTATTTTAGTCTTATTATCATCAATCTGGCCCTTGTCAAGTTCTAACCATTTACAAATTTCTGCAATAAATTTAGGTTCATCTTTAACCATATCATCAAAGAAAAAAACTCGAAGCCTATCACCAAATATGCTATGCCATTCTAATAATAATGGAAAATATTTTCCTCCAATCATGGCCCAAAAATCATAATTTTCCTTATCAATGGACTGATTTGAATCTATTTTCTTACATTCTTCAATATATGCTTCAAAAGTAAGTGTATCGCTTATGTGGCCAAGACTTTTCTTATATTTATAAAATGAGAATAATCGATCAACTGGATTGCGCAAAACAAGAATTATCTTCGAATTTGGAGAATACTTATTGATAGCATTTGCACTTTCTTTACCACCATAGAAATATCCCGGAGTGGCCTCAATCGCATATTTTTGCCCAGAATAACCTGAAAAACACTTAACATAAAAATCAAGATCACGTTCTCTATCATCTATCTTAAACGGATGAAAATAACCCGGTTCTTTAGGATTTGAAGGATGAACCTCGGGATGTAATGCCAAATATCTGAATAATGAAGTAGTTCCAGCCTTTGGAACACCAGCTATGAAGAGATTCGGATTCACAATTTCCAAAGAGATAACCCTTTATAATAACCAAAACTTGATTAAATCAATAATGACTACCTACGTCAAACAATATGGAATTCAAAGAAGTTGCACTAATTTCGTGAAAATATTGCTTGAGAACAATCTGGAGGACACTGTTGTCCTGACAAACGTCCTAGGATGGAAACATGGACCTCACAATGAGAAGGTAGACTGGGATGCAGGACAGAACATTGAGAATTATATTTCGACCGAGGATCTGGAGAGAATAAGAGAGGAATATGAAGCGGAAAGAATACAGTATATTGTTTGTCTGAAGGATCCCTATGCCTGGCTTCTGAGTTATTCGAAATACAGCAACCGGCACGATAAAGTGCGTTCCCTGAGTGGTCTGGTTAGCGAGGGACAGAAATTTGCCGCCCGAAAGAGAGGTATCCAGCCAGGGGAGATTGGAGGATATCTGGAAAAGTGGAATCTGCTGCATCGAAGCTGGGCCGAACTAAATGATGAAAATTCGAAATGCACCACTACCAAATTCGAAGATTTACTAGAAAATCCGCAATTTGAAATCGGGAAACTGGCCAATTTTTTTAACGCACAGATGAAAGAAGATTTTTACCTTCCTGAAAAACGGATGAAGAGAGGTGGTGAGAAAATGGATATGGAAAATGCCACTGAAAACGCAGAGTTTGATCGCAAATATTATACCGAAAAAAGATACCAGTCCCATTTCAATGAAGAAATGCTAGCCGAGGTCAGAAAACACATTGATCTAGAAGTTGCGGAAAGACTGGGTTACAAGATTATCTGAAAATTGTAATTACAACTATTTCTATATTGAACGATGTATGAAGCATGTTAATTCATTTAATATTCATCTTTCCGTTCATTTTTCTTCAGCTAGGATAGATTCATATTTTTTTATCACTTTCTTGGCAATACTTACCGAATCGTGACACTCGTGAACAAACTCGTATCCTAACTTTCCTTTATCAACCAGATGTTCACGATCGAAATAAATGTCCCTTATTGTGGAGCGTAAATCGTTAGGACTGGAGTTTATAATTGGCAAATCATGTTTTTCGTAAAAATTGTCAGTAAGGGTGCAAATGACTGCACGCCCCGAAGCCATGGCCTCAATTGAAAAGACACCATAAATGCCAAAATCCGGATTCAACCAGTCGATAATCAAAGCATTCTTACGAATCAACTCCATTAGCCTTTCGTGTTCTAAATTCTCTGCTAAGGTGAAATCAATTTCCAAACCATCTTTTTCGAGTTCATTTACTACATCTATAATGGATTGGGTGTTCTTAATTTTCCTGTTGGTTGGTGCATGAAGTATCCGAAGCTTGCCTTCGATATTGGGTTTGGAATATTTTATCTTATCCAAATCAACCGGATTAGGCAACCACTCTGCATCGGGGACAAACTGTAGCAAGTCTGGTGTACTGACAAAACAATGCTTAATCAATTGATTTGCAATCTCAGGATATTCCTTGTTCCGAATCTCGGAACCGTGGTGGTGCAGAATTACCGGTTTATTCATAATCCCTGCCCACATAACTAGATCTCTGTAACCCTTGCTGACTGCTTGGCCGTGATAGTGCAGGATGTCACAATCCTTAATCAAATCGTAGAGTCTCTTGCCAGTCTCCAACTTTCCTTTAAGAGAATTTGTATCTATACCTGACAAATCATGATCATAATTGTCATGAAGGCCTTTATTTCCAGTGATTACCAGATTGGAGTCAATCCCCAAAGCCCTCTGAGCTAACACCAGATTGGATGCAACCTGTGCAGGATTATTAAGATGAAGAACGCGCATCAATCAATATCCAAAAGCTGATTTCGACTTTCGATAATCAGGCCAACTGCCCAGCGAGCAATGACCAAACCGGCAATAATTCCAATTATTGGATCTAAAATAACCAAATTAGAGAATTGCATTCCAATTAGTAAAGCCAGAATAACTAAAACCGATACTAGGGCATCGGCTAAAACATGAAGATAAGCACCACGCCTATTCAAATCCTTAATATCCTCGGGATTTGTCAATATTTTATCGGCCCATTTACTCTTTTTAGTTGTTTCCAGGTCTGCTTTTTTCTCTTTGTGGTCATGGTGATCATGCCCATGGTGATGATTATCAATTCCAAGTATCTTTACGCATACTAAATTAACTACTAGACCTACCGTAGCTACAATTAGTGCATCTTCAAAAAGAATTTCTTCCGGGTACCTAATTCGACCTATTGATTCCCAACCAATATACATCGCAACTAGTCCCAATACAATAGCTGAAGCAAAACCTCCTAATGCCATTACTTTGTCCCTTTTACCTTTAACTTTAGCTTCTTTACGAGCATAATAATACGCATATAGTGTTATCGTAAGAGCTGCAGCATGAGTGCCCATATGCCAACCATCGGCTAGAAGTGCCATTGAATGAGTAAAGTAACCATAAGATACTTCAACAATCATCATCACTAAAGTTATAATCACTACTAATCGAGTTTTACTTTCCGATTTTTTATCGTCTATATCGTGATGGTGATGACCTGACATGTTATAATCCGATTAGCGATGTAAGAAAAACGCTTTATCTCCCTCCAACCTAACAAAACCGGTTCTCTCAAATTGAACTACATTATCATCTAATGAGGAAATATTATCTTCAACAATACCTGAAACAATTTCACCATCAGGATATAAAACGTCTATTGGTTGATTTGATGAACACCACTGAAGTATAGGAATACCCTTCTTATGTTCAAATCCTGAAAATATCAAACTACCTTTTTTCATAATAACATTACAAAGATTTTTCAAACGAATTTCAAAACCATCATCTAAAGATTCTAAATCTTTACTAGGTAGATATATCTTAGAACCTGAAGAAATCGTTTCCTCTCTGTTTCCAAGCGCTTTATTGTCTGGATGCCAGGGGGCTTCTTTCTGTAATGGATTATCAGTTTCAATGGTAAATTCAGTTGGATCGGAAACAAAGAATAATCGTCTACTTTTTGAATCTATTAAGTCCTTATTCAAAGCATCAAAATTTTGCCATGAAAACTTAATATCGACTTCCTTAACGCCTGAATTCTCCCAATATTTCAAAAAAGTTTCGGCTGAATAACCTCTTCTTGCTAAAGCCTTAATCGTAGCTAAACGACAATCATCCCATCCTGTGAATTCGCCACTAATGATAGATTCACGAATTTTACTCGTTTTTAGATTGGTATTTGGTATTGCAACTAAACCATAATGTATGAATTCTGGCTCTTTCCAACCTAAATATTTGTAAATCCATCTTTGTTTTTCAGTATTATTGAGATGGTCTTTTCCTCTTAAAACATGAGTTATTCCTAATCGATAATCATCCACTGCAACAGCAAAATTGTAAAGAGGCCATAATCGATATTTATCTCCTTGGAGCGGATGTGGAGAATCAACCACTCTTAGTGCCACAAAATCCCTTAATGCCGGATTAGGGTCTTCCAAATCCGTCTTTATGACTACTATACCCTTGTCTCCATTAAGAAGAGAATCAAACTCTTCAATCTGAATTTCTGGAGAACGATCTCTATCGGGATGTGCTTTACTTTGCCTTTTTAGTTCTCTCCATTCTTCAGCATCAGATTTAGTAACATATGCACCACCATTCGAAATTATTTTCCGTATATCTTCATAATATATATCAATCCGATCAGATTGAATAACTACTTCATCGGCTTCGATACCAAGCCATTCTAAATCTTTTTGAATTAAATCATAAGCCTTTTCATCAATTGCGTTTGGATTTGTATCTTCTAAACGTAATATTAATTTACCATCATACCTTTTTTTGTAATAATTGTTAAGAGCTAATGCTCTTGTATGCCCTAAGTGTAAAGGACCACTAGGTCCGGGTGCGAACCGTAATACAACTTTATTCGTTTTATTGAGAGGAGGAAGCTCACGAGGTTTAGCCTTCTCTTGTTTTTTCTTCTTTAGAGGTGCGTAGGATTCTAAATCCTTTGAATCCATTTTATTGACTTCTTCGATTACCTCATCTATAACTTGCATGACCTCTTTAGCTGAAGAACGGAGCTCTGGATGCTTACCCATTGCCTTCCCAATTACACTTTTACTACGAGCTTCACCATATTGAGCTGCCTCAAACATGGCTAATTCCAATAACTTCTGCCTTAAATTGGACACAACTGCTGAAAGAGAGGGGGGTTTAGGGCTTTACAGCTAATTTTAATGTATATTTTATTTACTCCGTCTAAATCCAAATTTGTGAAAAGAGCGTTTCTGATTGCTGCATTGTTTTTGACAGTTGGGTGTATTGATATCCCTGCAATGAATGGACTAGTCGATAGAATTGTACCTGAAGAAGTAAAGACATATCGAATATTTGATGTTTGGGATGCAGAAGGTGATTTTGCACCAGACCCATCTCAGGATCAAAACACATACATCAATGCAATCGGAGATATGCTTGAAAACCCATTAGGATTTCAGGAAACTGCACAAAATATTACTTGGAAAGAAGATAAGCACACTTTCTTTATAGAAAAGAACTGGGAATCTACTTTTGTAATACTTCTATTAACTGTAGATTATAGTCTTGGCGGAGGTGTTGATCCTTCAGAAGGACCTGCAGGGACTTTAGATTTTACTGTAACTGATCCGGATGGAAATAAACACGTTTATGGAAAAGACGGGGATGGATATGAAATCGTAACTTGGAATAATCAGCTAAAAGAAAGACCACTTCTTCTTCCAGTTATAGGTGGAACTTGGACTATAGACATCTCAGGTTCAGGGCTTGAAGGTGTTGGTTCTATTGTCTATTCTGGAGATTATAGCATAAAAATTGAAAGTGATAAATTAGAATAAACTACTATATATCAAAAACATACCCAAAAGAATGCAATAAGGTGTGAAATAATGGAATTTTTGCTGCTTTATCAATTCTAACAAAGCACTTACTGCAAAATAACTGGTAATTACTGAACTAAGAAATCCTAAACTTAAAGCAAGAAAACCAACTTTTTCAACCGTCTCATCAATCTCTCCAATCTTAAGAAGTGTTGCACCCATAATTGCAGGTATAAACAGAAGGAAAGACAATCTGGCTGCTTTAATCGGATCCATTCCTAAAATTTTAGAAATAGCAATAGTTGAACCTGAACGAGAAACACCAGGAAGTATAGCTAACCCCTGAAAAAAACCTACAATCAGAGCATTGCTAAATTCAAAGTCATCTATCTGTTTTTGACCATCGTAATCCTTACTAATCCAAATTAAAATACCAGTGAAAATTAAACATCCGCCAACTAAATACATCTCACTATAAAAATCACCTATAATTGTACTATCAAAGGTAAAACCAATAATGGCAGTTGGAATTGAGGCTATAACAACCATCATTAACATTCTTTCATAGCCTTTGAGATTTGGATAATTCTTATAATCTAAAATACTAGGCAATACCAAAAAAACTTCCTTGATTTCTTCACGCATCACGTAGAAAATAACGCAAAGTGAACCTAAATGTAGAATTATATCGAAAAGAATAGGGGGTTCTTCATTAAAATAAAATTGAAATATTGCCAAATGCCCACTGCTGCTAATAGGGAGCCATTCAGTCACGCCCTGTAATATGCCTAGAAGCACAGCTAACCACCATTCCATAATTACCCCATCGTCAGGTTTATTTAACAGACGGGGGAGTATATCCTAATGACTGACGTGAAAGTGCGCTGTACAACTTGCTACAACGTTTTCAACACAAACAAAGATGAGGGAAAGAAGGTGATATGTCCTATGTGCGACTCCTCATTCACAGTCCAAAATACTAATATTGTAACTAGTATTAAAAAAACAATAACTGATTTAGGCAGTAGAATTGGAGCGAATATTCAAGAAAAAATAAAAATTAACAAAGATGATGATGTTTTCAAAGTTATAGATGGGAAAAAATATGACAAGAACTTGTTAGATGTAGCTACCGAATTGTCTGCTAAAAAGGAAGAGATAACCATAGAGGGGAGTAAGCAATTATTTCAAAAAATAAAAGATTATGACGATTATACTCAAGTGGAAAAACAGACTGTTGCATACATACGTAAGAAATATAAATTTACACCAGAAGCAAATAGCTGGTTAAGAACTGAAATAAAAAGATGGGCTGCATCCAAAATCCGAAGTGATGACACTTCAGATCCAACGAGTGCAAAATTACAAAAGGAACAACCCCTCTCTTTTGTTTTTAGTAACTTGAAAGAAGCTTACCGTTGGGACAATCTAAATAATTTAAATGAAAAACCAAAAACGGCAGCACAATGGGCCGGGATTTTACTATCTGTCGTATTTGTTTTAGGAATCTTTTCAGGCATTGCATACGGAATCAAATGGAATAATCAAGAAACTCAATGGACGAGTGGAGGGCTTTCTTCGGTTCATGGCACTATCATTGACAGTAATGGAAATTCTCTTGAAGGTGTTAAAATTGAAGCTGATGATAAAAAAACATATACTAATGCTCAAGGTAAATATTTCTTGTACGATTTAATCGGTGAAGAAATTGAAATTATATTCACAATTGAAGGCTATGGAAATCTAAATATTTGGATTAATATACGATCTGAAGGTACAAATATATTAGAAGTTGAATTAGAAGAAGGAGGGATTAACAAAAATATAGATCAACGAAAGGACGTCTCGGAACCGTGGCCTCCAAATTACGCATTATCTCCTATTTTCATTGTAGCTTCTATCATTACATTAATGGGTAGTTCAGCGGCATTACTTCAACAAAATTTTAGAATGGCCGTAATTGGATGTTTATGTGGCGTTATAAGTTATGGATTTTTAATTGGTAGTATTCTTTCAATTATAGCATTATCATTATTATTAATTGATCGAGAAAAATTTGACAGAGCATAAATTATGTCATCCTGGCAAATTACTAAAAAATGGAAAGTACTGGGCAAATGGAATAAGGTTTTTTTATCTTTAACTACCTTTTGGACTTTAATGATTCTGACTTCTCCATTGATTATAACTGATGGAGAAACCGGTGATTTGAGTGGAAGTGTGGGTATTTATGATAACAAAGAAGTAATACAGAATATGAATCCTTTATCTAAATTAATTTATTATATTGGTGATTTAAATTGTCACCAACTTTCACAAAGATCTTATGAATATAATGAAAACCAAATGCCATTTTGTGCAAGAGATGTGGGGATTTTTGCAGGTTTAACATTTGGATTTGTTTGGGCTCTAGGAAGAAGAATTGAACTAACTTTGCCGATGATAATTCTTGCACTAATTCCAATTGGACTGGATGGAACAATACAGCTTTTTACAGATTATGAATCTACTAATATTAGAAGGGTCGCAACTGGATTGATTGCTGGAATAGTTACTGGAATTTCTCTAAAAATCATTGCAGATTCATTAGATAAAAAATATTAGTTATCATCCCATTTCAACTCATTATCACAAAATGGGCATTGTGGAGACATATCAGGGACAACTCGATAACAAAGATTGCAAAGACGGCCGGGGTTGTAAATTTTCTGATAAAGAAATATTGCAATTATTGCAATAGCAAATATTACTACTAAGCCAATTGTAAAAAGCATTATTTCCTCTTTAGTTCTTCACTTACATAGCTACCCATAGCTTTTGGATTCATAGCATTCCAGAAGAAGTTGAAATCTTGTAAAGTAAAAGTCCCTGCGGCAGCTAAAAAAGAAATATAAAGAAAACCACCCAAAGCTGAAAAAAAGAATAATTCATACCAACGATCTATATCGAGATTAAGCTGAATTTGCCACATTATTAAACCCACGATTATTGCAAATAAAATTTGTACAAAGAAACTAATCTGTGGCCTCATTTCAAGATATGAATAACATAAAATTCTAAGAGATATTGCCAGTATTAGTTCTGAAATTAGAACTGCAATTGCAGCCCCCTCACCGCCTAAACCAGGTAAATTATCAAGTCCTAAATGTGGTATCTCTCTAGGAACTAAAATAAGCATGAGTATGACGCTTATAATTGAAGAAAATATATTGATAGATGAAGTTAAATCAGGTCTATTAGAGCCCCTTAGTGCAACTGACCACGGACGATTAATGACTCGAATAAGAGATGCTAAAACTAATATCTGAAGAATACGAGTTGCTGGTAAAAATTCTCTACTAATAAAAACAAAAATTATTTCATTTGACCAAACAATGGTCATAACTACAATAGGTATGCAAACCATTGCTACATATTTTTCGGCATCATATACCAAAGATCTAATTTCATTATTAGACTTATTTGAATGTAATTTAGAAACGGAGGGGAGTAACATCTCCTCAATAGCTAAAGCCATTGTACCTATGAATAACGCAATACGTTGAACTCCAAAATATAAACCTACATCAGTAGCTGCCCAAAAAACACCGATGAATATCTTATCTATATGTTTCTTGAAAATTCCAAAAATTGAAGCTGCAGCAACTGGAAATGCATAACTTTTGTATGAATCAAAAGTAGATTTATCTGGTTTAGAAATAGGATAATCTCTAAAATACCATAAAGAAATCAGAGCTATTATCAAAATACCTATCAATTCTGATGTCGCCAACCATAGTACTCCCCAACCCATCAGTGCTGTCCCTATTAACAAAAATGACCGTATAGAGGTACCTATTATCCTAGGTATAGCCACTCTAGCACTTTGTTTTAATCCACTAAAAGTAGAAGTAAGTACTCCAGTTAAAAGAAAAACAATATAATATATTACAACTACAAATAAAAGGCCTTCGGTTTTAATATCATAAAATTCTTTTTCTAAATAATCGGTCCAATACCAATAAAATATTGAAAATACAGCTAACATTAAGGAAATTAAAGCTAAACGTATAGAAAAAAAGGTACCTATACATTTACCTAAATCCAAACCTTCACTAATCCTCTTGACATGTGCCATTCTGAAACCAAAAAAAGCTAAAAAAGTAAAACCGCCAATTAAGCTCATCGCATAGCTAAATTCACCAAGAGCTGAAGCTCCCATATTCCTTGCTACAAATAAAAGTGCAATCCAGCCTACTATTGCATTAATATTCTCAACAACAAAAAGCAGAGCTATTTTGCGGGATGTCGTCATTAGTTGCGCACAGTGCTTGGGATTTAAAGCCAGTCCTCTTGAGGTGAATTGTGACATCAAAACTATTGGTTGCAGGCGTATTAGCTTTAGATGACCTAAAAACACCCTATAGAAGTGAAAAAAGAATAGTTGGAGGGGCTGGGATCTATTCTAGCATTTCTTCGAGTATATTTACGGAAACGGCCTTAGTTGCGGCAATTGGAAATGACTTCCCAAAAGCTATAATGGAAAAGATTGAAAACCATGCAATCAATACTCAATCTGTAAAAAATCTGAATTATCCAACGTTTCATTGGTCTGGTGAATACACTGGAGACATGTCTCAAGCTATAACTCATGAAACTGATTTTCAAATCAATGAACACTATGACTGGGAAATATCTTCTGAACAAAAGAATTCTAACTTATTATTACTCTGTAATAATGACCCTAATATTCAGTCTAAAGTTCTCAAACAAGTTAATTCGGATTTAATTGCTATGGACACTATGAATCTTTGGATTGATATTACTAAAGAAAAATTGGAAGAAGTCGTAAAACAAGTTGATCTTTTATTCATAAATGATGCAGAAGCGCAGCTATATGTGGGCGAAGATAATTTAGATAAGGCCGGAAAAAAACTTCTGCGTAAAGGACCTAAATATGTAATTATCAAAAGAGGAGAGCGTGGATCTTCACTTTATTCATCTAAGATAACTAAGCATTTGTCTGCTTTTAAAGTTAGTAATTTTATAGATCCAACAGGTGCCGGCGATAGCTTTGCTGGGGCAGTCATGGGATATCTTTCTGGAGTAAGTGAATTCAATGAAGACAATATGATTAAAGCTATGAACTATGGTTCAGCTGTAGCTTCGATTACTGTAGAGGGATTCGGTACTGAAAGTATTATGAATGTTACAAAGAAAGAAGTTGAAAAAAGATTTAGTATTCTTAGTGGTGGGCCCGGCCGGATTTGAACCGACGACCGCCCGGTTATGAGCCGGGAGCTCCACCAGACTAAGCTACGGGCCCCAGTGGCGCCGCTGATCGGATTCGAACCGATGACCGTCCGGTTAACAGCCGGATGCTCTGACCAACTGAGCTACAGCGGCACTGAAATGTGCTGACTAAGGTATGGTTTAAAAGTTCTGTGATGAACAAAGATTGTATTTATGCATCGTTTCCTTAAGAGATAATGTCTCTAGTAATTATGGTTCGAACTCGCTTGACAACAGGCGGTTTTGCTGAACCGGTAGTTTCGGATACAGCCAAAACTTTATCGAAACAAGGGCACCGTGTAATACTTCTAGCATGGGATAGAACTGGAAAAAATGAGACAACCACTCCTACGGAGTGGGGAACTATATGGAGATATCAAGAAGAATGTCCACTTAATAATGCAGCTGTTTTTGCAAAAAAACTCCCTCGGTTTTTAGCATGGAGTACTTGGCAAATTTTAGCATTCCAAAAAATTGAAAAAGACATTATACTTCATTATCACGATTTAGACACGCTAATTGGAGGTGTCTTTACCTCTAAAATTGCAGAGATACCGCTTGTTTATGATTGTCATGAAAACTATCCTGGATTAGTAGAAGGTGCAGTCTCAAGTATTATTGCTAAATGGTTACATCGATTAGAAGCTAGATTATTGAAGTATTGTCATGGTATAATCTCAGCTGGACCTGCAAACTATGCTCGAATTTCACAGATGTTGGAACACGGAACAAAAGCTCCATTTGCTTCAACAGAAGAAGAAGCATTTGAAGTAATGAATCTCTCTCAAAGAGATTTTATGAATTCCAGATTGACAAGAGTCGGAAATGTAAAAAGGCTAGATGCATATCCTATGAGGAGAATTGAGAGTAGACAGAAAACGGATACATTCAGATTACTATACATTGGAGTTTTAGAAAAACACCCTTCCAGAGGCATAATTGAAACAACCCTTACTGTAAATAAAATGAAGGGCGTTCAATTCGATGTGGGAGGATTTGGGACCTTAGTTCCAACATTAAAGAAATTAGAAGCTAAAATACCTAATATGAAATATATAGGACCTATTCATCCAGACAATGTACCATTACAGACCATTCAATGTGATGCAGTACTAATGGCACTTGATCCATCGAATGTTAATAATCGACTAAGTGCTCCAAACAAACTGTTCGAGGCTATGGCTGCAGGAGTACCAATTATAACTTGTAAGGAATTATTAATGGGACAAATGGTAGAGAGAGAAGAGATTGGTTTAACTTTTGAATGGGGAAAATGGGATCGTCTAAAAGCTGTAATTATGAAAATGATGTTTGATGAAACTTTATGCAATGATATGGGAAGACGAGCACGGAGATTGGCTGAAAAGAAACATAATTGGGACTTTTGTGAAGACCGGATAGGCTCATTATACAAATTCATAAAAAAAAATAAAATTAAAGAAGACTAGTTATTTCATCTAAAGATAAAACGGTCGGTAAGGTATCCAAAGAACGAATCAAGTATTTTTCTGAAAAATCAAAAGGGTTTGAAATGCCTGGATCTTGGCCGGTTGCTAGTTTAAGATAAGTATCTATCATTGAGTGATTTCCAGCTAAATTAAATAAATTTGTAATCATAAAAAAGCGCCCGATATTTATTTCAGTTACACAATATTGATCTTTAGAATTCATCTTGATATCAATATCGTAATTACCATGAGCATTACCATCTGATAATTTGTTAATAACCTCTACACAAAAATCAAATAATTTTTCATCATAAACTGTCTTGGCTAATTCAGGTGAAGAGGACATATTACTTGGGCGCGAGGCTGCTTCAATGTAAGAAAGTCGCTCCGCTGCTTTCATCAAAATTAGTTTACCATTTTGCCATGTACTTTGGCAGGCAAAATCACGACCAGGTAAAAACTCAGATATTGTAAAATCTGAAATTTCCATTCCTCTCATCTCATTCCAATATCTTATCCACCATTTTGCTTGTCCAGAATCTTTAACTTTTGTAGCTCCTTTCGAACCTGCACCTTTTATGGCCCTACACCAAAGTAAATCTGATTTGAAATTAGAAAATATTTGATCGACATCTTCTATTTTTTCAACATGATATGTTTCAGCAACACGGATATCATTCTTTATTGCAAAATTATGAAAATTCCATTTGTTCAAACAAAGAACTACTGACTCATGATCTGGAAAAAATAACTCAGTTCCTATATTGCCTCTAATCTCTGACAATTTTTCAACCTCAGGGTCATTAGTTGGAATTATCAAATCTGGTTTTATATCTTTAATAATTTTTGTTATCTCAGCCTCATAATTGGGTGAAGAAGCTGGAGGAACTACAAAACGCAAATCAACATTAGCTCTGGCTACCTTAAATTTAGAAATATCAAATCCAATCAAAGTGTACTTTTCCCTTTCCTTAATAGTGGAAATTATATTATTAGCACCACCGCCACCAGCCCCGGTGATTATTACTTTTATTTTAGACATCGTTAATACATCATCTCCTTATTTGGGTAAAATTTAAACTCAAGAATATTATTTGAAGGATCTTTCAAGAAAAAAGTAGAGTGTACTTCAGGCATTCCTTCAAAACGTGTGCTAATTGGTTTCAAGAATTGAACGTCTTTGGATAATAAATGCTCGACGAATAAATCAAATTTTTCTTTATTTGAAAAGGTTATTCCAAAATGTCTAGGATATGGATTAGGATCTATATCTATCTTGTCGGGAGAAAGATGGCATACCAATTGGTCTCCAAAAAAGAAAAAAGTAGCCCTATCTTCATATTTACGGCGAAGTTGACAACCTAATTTATTCTCATAAAAATCAACTGCTTCATCTAAATCTTTGCAAGGAATTGCTAAGTGAAATGCATTGTTGGAATCTCGCATGGATAATTTTACTATAACTACGAATATTTATAAACTGAGTTAACTAAAAATTGAAATCCAATACTTGTGTGTCAAATGTTTGTAGATTGACTGCGACGGCTCTACATGGCTGAGGTTGGAAACCCATCATCTTTTGATAATCCGTTTGTGCTTGCCAAGTACCTGGATTCAACATTAGAACACCATTATATCTTTCGATACCAAAAGAATGAACATGTCCTGTGACAAATATATCCGGGACTTCACGGATTAGCATATGATCTTGTTTTTCAGGAGCTAAAGGTGTCTTTGCCCCATATACTGGAGCCATGTGTCTTCGATTCAGTAATTCTTTCATCATAGACATAGGATTGTCATATGTCAAATCTCGAAGACTAACTAAATCATCTAAGGATTTACCGTGATAACAAAGGACTTGAACGCCAGCTAAATTCAATAACACGGGATTTGCAGTAAATGTAAGATTATCTCCAAAATCTTTTATGACTCTGTCAGGAAGCGGTAATTGAGGTTCCATCAAACGAACTGCATCGTGATTTCCGGGCATTATTACTGTCTGGATTGTATTTGGTATTTTCGAAATAGATTTTGATAAGGTAGAATATTGTTCCCAAACATCAGTTATAGACAAATCTTCTTCTTGCCCAGGATAGGAATCTATTCCATCAACCGCATCTCCTGCTATAACAAGATAGCCAGGATCAGGAATCCATTCTTTGTGGTAGTCAACTTCACCATTTAACCACGAAATAAATTTATTCCATTCATTCTCTTTGAATGTCCCACTTCCAAGATGAATATCTGAAATAAAAAGTGCAATATATGGTTCTTCAGAACGAGCAACCTCACGATAACGGCCCAAATGAGGACGGACAATTGGAGAATTTACATATAGTAAATTTCCTTGCCGATTTAACTTACCAGATACGCCGATAACTTCATCATTCAATAAATTAAGAGGATTGCCTTCTTCCTCTTTAAGCATTATATTAATTCTGTTGTCTTTATCTTCAATGACCACTTTTGTCCGGCCATTAGGAAAGCTTTGAATTTCTGCAATCATACCAATCGCTTGATTTTCTTCATCGGGATTTAAAGTAGACAATGGTCCTGCGTCTCGCATGGAAGGATTTCTTCGAACTAAACGTGACAGTGTAGTAAAACGATCGTTGAATAATGAAACAAAACTTTGCAATTTCCCATCCGCCATACTCTTGTCTATTTGTCTCTCAATAATTATAGGGGGGATGTCTGCGACTTTTGGACGGCTTATTGGTTTAGGAGGTTCAGGATTGTCTTCAATGAGCAAGTCTGATACACTCAAAAATAATTTAGGACCATCTAAAGATGCAACTGATTTCTCAAGTAAAACTAAGCCATCGGGATGATTGGAAATATGCGTTATTAATTCAGGAGAAGGCATCAATTTACGTTCGGAGAGCCAATCAATGATTTCCTTTTCTTTAACTACCACGTTTAGGGTAATTGGAGGGAGAACAAAACACTTTTTGTAAATTAAAAAAGATTATATTTTATTAAATGATGCTTGATAAATTGGCCTTTAAAAAGCAAACAAAAAATGAGTACTCCCCGTTTAGTTTATACCTACTAGGCTATACCCAAGGCCCAGCTAGTAGTAGAGTTATTATTAATGAAAAAAGTACGAAATACTGAAAGTCGCAACGTTTTCGATAATATCATAAAAAAAGAAAGGATTTTTAAGAACAGAGAGGCCCTTTCATCAACATTTATACCCTCTTATTTTCCACACCGAGATAATGAAATTAATGATTTTGCAAACATATTGAAGCCTGCATTATATGGTGCGAGGCCATCTAACATCTTAATATATGGCCAGACAGGGACTGGGAAAACTGCCGTTGCAAAATTTATTTGCGAGCAGATTATAGAAAAGGCTGAAAACGAAAATAAGCAGATTCATACAGCTTACATTAATTGTAAACAAACCAATACACCATACGGAGTTTTAACAAATATTGGAAAATCATATTCAAGTGAATGGGAAACTATAGTACCTAATGCAGGTTGGAGAATTGACAAAGTTTATGCAGCACTAAAACAAAAAGCGGATGATAATGGTGGTATTGCAATAGTCATACTTGATGAAATTGATGCTTTAGTAAATAAAAAAGGAGACGATATCCTTTATCACCTTACAGGTTTAAATTCAGATTTAAGTAATTCTAAAATATCACTTATTGGAATTTCTAATGATAGTAAATTCACCACATGGTTAGATCCTCGAGTTAAATCCAGATTAGGAGAAGAGTCATTAACATTTGCACCATATAATGCAATCCAAATTGAAGAAATATTATCTCAGAGAGCTCAAATTGCATTTCATGAAAATGTAGTTGATCCCATGGTTTTAACATATTGTGCTAGCAAAGCGGCACAACAACATGGAGACGTAAGAAAAGCATTGGACTTACTCCGAATCTCTGCCGAACTAGCAGAACGTGACGATTGTGAAATAGTTACTGTGAAATATGTTAATAAAGCCCAAAATATTATGGAAATAGACCAAGTCCGTAGTATTGTTTCGACATTACCTATTCAGTATAAAGCCACTTTAGCTGGAGTCGTATTAAATCAAGGTAAAAGAAAAGACGGCCACCAAACAACTGGAGAAGTTTATAGCACATATATACAAATTTGTAAACATTTCAGTCTTGATCACTTGAGTCAAAGAAGGGTTGGACATATTATTTCAGAATTGGATATGCAAGGAATAATTAATGCTAAAATTGTTAGTTTGGGCAGACAGGGGCGAACTAAATTCATAAGTATGGCAATTGACCAAAATCAGATTGATGAATTATTTGCAGAAGATGCATTCCTCTCAGACATAAGCATAGAATTGACTAAATCTGGAAATTATATTAGTAGTACTCAATTAAGACTAATTTAATTTTTTGAATTGTTTTTCTCCATACCTTCTTTCCAACCTTTCTCCCATCCTGCTGCAACTGCGCCATGTAACCCGGCTTTATGAGCTGCCACTCTGGCCATGCCAAGTGCATTTTCTCTTTCTTTTTTGTTTTTTTGATTATTTATTTCTATAGCCAACTCTTTTGCTCTTTCGGTATATTCATTTGCTACAGCCCACCTTTCTTTACTGGCACTTTGGAAAATATCTTCAGCTGAAATTTCAGAAGATGAAGCTAAAGCTGCTTGGAAACCTTCTTCTCTTGAATCTTGAAAAGCTCCAGCTTTAATGGCCGTACCTTCGCCTTTCTCTTTACCATATTTCGCCCACGCTAGGCCTCGTTTAACTCCAGGAATATACTTTTTCACAAAAGCCGGTATCTCAGGAGTCTCATCCTCTTCTTTGGACATAATATGTCAACAAGCGATGGCATAATCAAGTTGTCCTCTAATCTCTATAAGTATCTGGAAAGAATAATAATAACACTGTAATTATCTCTAAACGTCCAAGCATCATCCAAAAAGATAAAAATAAAAGAGTAGTATCTCCAAAAACACTGTATGTCTCAGCTGGCCCAATAGCTCCTATTCCAGGCCCTATATTGGCTAAACACGACAGTGATATAGACATTCCATCAATTACACCCATATTCGGATTATTTCCTTCTAAATATAATGTAACTAAAGCCCCGAGCAAAAACAATATGATAAAAATAAAGAAGAAAACTCCAACATTACGGAATAAATTCTCATCCAAAACCTTGTCTCCTATCCTGAGCTTGATTACTGCACGAGGATGAATCACCAAAATTAATTCCCTTTTCAAAGCTTTGAAAAGAAGCATAATTCTAACCATTTTAATTCCGCCAGTAGTCGAACCGGCACAACCTCCAGTAAACATAGCAAGTAACAAAACAAAAATTGACATTTGTGGCCAACTCATGTAATTTGTTGTAGTAAATCCAGTACCTGTTAATAGTGAAACCGTTTGGAAAGAAGCATGAAGAAAATTAGAAAAATTACTACTTACGTTATCAGTATCTAAGATTAAATTAACAAAAATTAACGATAATGAAAATATCACCATAGAGATATAGAAAACTAACTCATCATTCTCTCTTAAAAGCTTAAACGATAATTTAATTCTCTCTGAAAATCTTTTCGAAAAATCGATTAAATGATTAAATACATAATATAGTATAACAAAATTTATACCTGAAATCAGCATGAAGAATGTTACAACACCTATGACTAAAGAACTATCATAAGAACCAATAGAATCCCGTTGGGGTGAAAAACCTCCAGTTGAAACTGTGGAAAAGGAATTACATATCGCATCATACAAAGGCATGTCTGATAGAATAGACAATAATGAAATTTCAACTAAAGTCATAAAGAAATATATACTCCATAAAAGACGAGCTGTTTGTGCCATTTGCGGTTTTAATCGAGTTATACCAGTACCTGGCATCTCAGCTTGAAGAACCTGAATACCCCCTCCAAAAAGCCGTGAAAATACTATAGTTGCGAGAACAATAATTCCCATACCTCCCAACCACTGAGTTTGTGATCGCCAAAGAAGAAGAGATTTAGGAGCATCAAAATATCCTTGATTATATTGAGAAATATTTACGGGATTACTACTCTCTAAATCTAGAACTGTAGCTCCAGTGGTAGAAAGTCCGGACATTGATTCAAAAATAGCACCAGCAATTCCTATTTCGTATGACATTAATTCTAATCTTTCAGAAGCAATAAATGGCAGAGCACCTACAATTACCATCAGAATCCAAACAACAGTTACAAGCAAAAAAGCTTCTCGATTTCTAATATCGGGCTCTGAATAAAAGTAATAATGTAAAAAAGCCCCTATGGATAAAGATATAATCATTGGAAGGCCAAACATCCAAAATATATCTAGATATTCTTCTCCTATGTACAACCCAACTATTATTGGGACAATAAAATTTAAACCAAAAAAGGCTAAAATTGTACCTGTAAGACTTAGAATGAGTTTTAATCTCATCTATTAATGGAAAAAGTTTTCCACCTCGGGAAGTTTATTCTTAAGAGTGAATACTAGAACATGATCCTTTTCTTCGAGAACAAACTCTGCATCAGGGAAAATCGCTTCACCATCTCGATTAATCATAGCTATTAATGTGTCGTCAGGCAAATTAAGACTAGAAAGTTTCTTTCCTGTCTTTCCATTCTTATTTTTAATAAGAAATTCTCGAACAGAAGCATCCCCTCCCTCTAATTCTTCCATACCTTCAATTTCTTCAGTTAATGTTGCTCTGTTAACTATAGCATTTACTGTAACTCTTTTTGGATTAATTAATGTGTCTATTCCAGTATCCTGTACAACATACTCTAATTCCGTTTGATAAACTAAAGCCACTGTGCGCTTAGCACCTTCTTTTTTAGCCAATAAACAACTCAAAACATTCAAGTCTTCACGATCTGTAGCTGCAACAAACAAATCCTCATACCTAATCCCTTCTTCTCTTAAAAAATGCCTATCAGTAGAAGATCCAACAAGAACTCTAACTTCTTCAGGCAATTGTGCACTTGCTAAATCTGCCATTTCTTTATCTGGTTCAGCAATATAAATCTCTACATCCTTATATCTCTTAGAAACTTGCTCAGCTAATCGAATTGCTATTCTGCTCGTTCCTGCAATCATAATACGTTTAATATTTCTCTCATCAGTTATTTCTTTTGGAATTCCTAAAGCATCAGATAAATCATCTAATTCACTATACTCACTTAATAATATCAAAATTCTATCTCTAGGCATTAGAGTATCATTATCTCTTGGAATTATGACTCCTTCTTCACGAGCTATCAGAACTATACGGCAGTGAGGCGGTAAATTGATATTTCCAAGAGGTCGTCCAATTGACGGTGAACTATCACTTAATCGAACTTCAAGGATTCGAAGTTTTCCCACTGAAAAATGCTCTAAACGCGTAAGTGCTGGTCTTGACAAGATTTGCCAAATTCTATGCATAGCCAACTCATCAGGTGAAACATAGGCGTCAACTCCGAATAATTGCTGAAGTTCATGGCCTTCGGGCATATCAGTCAACTCTGGATTATTTATACGAGCTATCGTTTTACATCCCGCCTTTTTAGCAATAGAACAACCTGCCATATTTACTATATCATTTCCAGTAACGCCAATAAATAAATCTGCTTCTTCGATTGAAGCTTCCTCAAATAATAATCTGGCAGAAGCTGCACTTCCTTTGAAAACTTGGACATCAAGAGTTTGGGCCCTTTGAACTGCTGAAGAATTAGAATCCACTACTGTTACTTCATGACCTCGATAAACTAAATCACGTGCAACTCGAAATCCAACTTCACCAGCACCCGCAATTAGTACCCGCATATCTTGCCTTCACAAGAGGGGTTTCTTAAAAGCTCTTATACCTATTTAAGCTCAATTATCTGATAAATAATGTTTTAATACATATGATGAAGACATTCCTAAAGTAAAAAATAATAGGGTAAAAAACAATTCGAATGCCTTGAAATTATCAAAAATTTCCCCAAAACCCAAATTTTGAGATAGGCCGGCACCATCATAAGTATTCTTCCAAGGCCACAAAGTTATCAGCGAACCAAGCATGAGGCCTGCCAAAATCGATAAAGTATATTCATTATACTGTTTTAGAAAAAAATTCATTAAAGGAACAAAAGTTATGAGACCCAAAATTCCACCAAAGAGAAAAAATATTAAAGGTTCTAAATCAAAATTATGTACTGAATTAGCTATATTGGTATATTGCCCTAATGCCAGAAGAACAAGAGCACCACTGATACCTGGTAACAACATTGCAGTAAGGGCCAAAGCTCCGCAAATTACCAACATAAAATTACTATCATTAAAGCTCGAAGGAAATTCAGTATATATATAAACCAAAAATGCACCTAGGGACAAAAGTAAATAATTCTCAAAAGATGGAGCTGAAATATTCTTCCACGGTTCCTTAATACTAATAAGAACTAATCCGAAAAAAAAAGCATAGATATAGGGTGCGGTTGAACTTTGTCTCAATAACCCGGGTGATTCGTCAGGCCCAACTAATATTTTAGTAACTAAATAATAAGAACAAATAATTCCAAAACCTAATGGAAATAGAAAGTATATGGATTTTACAAAATTATTATAAGACTTTGATGGAAATCCATCTTTAAAAAAAATAAGAAAATGAGATAATGACTTAATTAATTTCTGATATATGCCGATTATCAAAGCAATCGTACCTCCACTAACTCCTGGAACTGAATCTGCGATACCCATTAACAATCCATAACCAAATGTTTGGAATATAGGATTTTGAATTTTATCGGTATCCACTTTTTTCTCCATAAAAATCTAATTTAGAAGCTATAGCTACTTTAGCCGCTAATTTTCTTGAATTTCTACCCTTATCTTTAGGACTTGATTTCTTTATGTTAGGATGTTGATAAAGGAAACCATGCTTTGGTGGTGGACTTCCATCAGACATATGGCGAAAAAGTGCTTTTTCAGCTCCAAGTAATTGAATAGTTGAAGAGGGCATTCGTGCTAATTTTGATAAATCTCCGGCTGAAGCTACCATCCTAACTGCTAATTGTGTACCTAATATTTCTACTAATGCTGGAAATTCTTTAGGTGATTCTAAATCTAAATAATTTGATAAAGTCAATACCAAGTCTTGAATATGATGGATAAATACTTTTAACTTTTGTATTTGTGGTGGTAACTTTTCTTTTTCTAATATCACTTCTAACTTAATTCTAGGACTTCCGGTTAATTGAGAATACCACGTTATGTATCTTTCAGAAACTAAATTAAAAGTCGTATGGGCTTCATCTAGAGCTTCAATCGCTTGAATCAAATTTTTATCGGGTGTCAAACTTTTCCCAATACGGTTCCGAACTTGCAATATACTAGCTGTTCTCAATAATGCTAAATCTATATTTTGGTTCTCTAGATTAATTACAATTTCAGAATTACCATGACGTTCAAGAATCTTACTCAACTCTTCAGGTTCAGTTGGCAATGCAAACTCCTGATCGGAACTAGAATAAGTTGCCAAAAACTATTCTCCAGATAATTATTTTCTGCGACCTAAAAGAGAAAGTAAAGAAATAATCAATATTACTGAGATTACGCTTAGACCTGGAAGACTTTCAAGTATTCCCTCTTCATTCTCAATTATAGGCTCATTATTAACTAAATTAGACTTCAAAACGGAAAATGGCAAAGATAGTTTATCTGTTTGACTTCCAGTCACATTTAACATCCCCGATGTTTCTGTAGCTGCTTGTGTTAATGGCGGTTTAACTTCAATAATTATTTCTTGGAAATCACCAGGTTCCAAACTAACTGAACTTGTTGATAATGTAAACCAGGATAACCGTTTACCCTCAATGGTCAATTCCAAATTTTCAATAGTATTCCCATTATTGGTTAATCTAACTGTAAACTTACCAATTGTACCTGCCGTTACTTCGCCTGCAGTCAACTTTAATTCAATATCAACATCCGGTTTTTCATCCACATAAACTACAAAATTTAATTCTAAAGCCAGTCCAGATTGATCAGATAATACTTGCCCATCAATGGCATTGTTACCACCATATACTGAATCTGGAACTTCAACGTTAAGATAAACAATCTTGGACTGCTGAGGTCCTAATGTAAATTGAGATTCAGACCAATAAGTTAACCACCCAACTGGAGCAACTGCAGGAGGTAATCGGACGAAATCAATATCATTACCTATATTTGTAATTGTAACTTGAAATGGAATTATATCTCCAGAATTACCCTCTTTAAACTCTGAATTAACCATTGCAGTCAACTCATAAACTGGATTTGTATAGACTGTAAAAGAATCATGATTGTACTCATCATTATTTAGACCTGAAACACCATTTATTTCTAAGTAAACACCAGTGCCTGTATTTGCAACTTCATTAGAGTTGGTAGTTATCTCCAGTGTAAAAGATATTGTTTGACCTTTTCCAACCGATATTTTCGAAGAGCAGACTTGATTTACTAAAATACAAGCATCCCAACCTTCAGGTAAACCTGTAATTTGTAGGGTAATATCGTCTTCGATATTTGCATTATTAGTTATGTCCACATTAAAAATATGCGTTTCACCAGGTTCTGCAAAAGACTCTATTTCAATAACGTCAATAATAAATTCAGCATAATATTCAACTTTGACAGAGACGTCAAAATATTCTATTCTGTAATTATCTTCATCCAATATTACATCTATCGTGAAATTATAATAACCTGGATTTTCAGATTCGGAAACTGTGAAAGGAATACTGAAAGATTCATCGCCAATATACGGCTCTAAATCTTCAGTTTGATATGGAAAATTCGTAAATTCCCAACCACTTGGAAGCTCATCAGATTCAAAAGTATATGATTGATAACTATTTCCAAAATTTGATATTGTAATATCTATAACTGAACCGTCACCAGGATTCAATACCATTCCTGAACTCCATATAATGTGGCGATTAAGGACCTTATCAACACTAGTTATTGTATCGACACTCTGTTCAACTTCTGAATCATCATCAGATTCAGCAAAAACTGTCATTTCGGCTGAATCTGTATTACGAGCTGAATCGGGAATATCAATGTACATTTCAAAATCATAATAATCACCATCATCTAAGTCAGATATATGATATGTACTCAAATCAGCCCCCCATGCACTGCAATCCTCACATCTCTCAATGCTTAATGAAAAACTATCAGGGTCAGTACCTGTATTTTGTAAACTAAAAGAATAGACGACGGTTGTTGAAGGATCACCACTATTGTCAAAATTTTCAACTGTCAAATCCAAACCTCTAACGGGTATTCTAACTGAAGTATTAAGCTCAACTAAATCTGAGAATTGTTCTCTATTAGACGAACGGACCGTTATCTCTGAAGCTGACCAATCACCCTCAATGGAACTTGATGGACTTGTAATGTTCATAACTACTACAGCCTCTTCCTCTGGTCCAATATCCTCTAATCTAAACTGACTAAGATTTGAACCCCAACCTTGAGTCATTACATCCCCTAATTCCAAAATAAAGGAATCTACCTCATCACCCTGATTAGTAATGTACAAATTATACAATATTTGGCTACCTGGAATAACCATCTTATTATATGAATCAGGAATAATATCAACTGCATAATGCCTTCCATCTGCTACAGTCGTATTAGAATCACAAAAATTGTATATGTAATCGTAACCTGAAGCTTGAACATTTGTTAATACTTGAATAAATCCATATTCATCTTCAGCAGCTGTTTCTGGAATAACAACTTCTAAGATAAATGTAGCAGTTTCTTGAGGATCAAGATACATATAAGACTCTGACAAAAAGGCATCCCAATCTTTTGGCATGTCAGAAAGACCTAGACTAAAATTATCGCCATTTTGGCCTATATTTTTCATTTCAACTGTATAATAAACGGATTCGCCTCGATTCGCTTCTTTAGCATCCCCTTGTCTCATGTAAATATCTACTCCATAAATATTATCTATTAGTAACGTCTGAGTAATATCTGAACTTACAGTCGTCGAATTTTCAGAAGATGCCGTTACAGTATAATCCATCTCATCATCATCAACTACAAATCGGACTGGTGCCTGAAAAGTGAATGAAACTATCTTTTGAGTTCCAGAGGCTACAAAAACAGTATCCTGAGTAGGTTCGGCATTCCAGCCATAATTGTACTCATCATACCAAGTAACTGAAAGAACGTAAGCATCATCAAGATCTCCGGTGTTTGAAATTTGGAATTCATTAGTTATCTCTTCACAACGAGTTACCTCAGATAAACCTTCGTTACTAGGTGCAAATTCAATGACGACTTCATAATCCCCATCTCGAGATTGGGAGCTATAATCATTAACTAAAAGCTCAGATTTATCCTCTATAATATTCTGATTTACACCTGCAATGGGTGAAATTAAAACAGCTGCGAGTATTGCTACTAAAAAGTTGTAATGTACTCTAGACATATTATCCATTATAATAGAAAGTTTATATAACTATTACTCGTTTTCATTAGAAGTTTTTTTATCATCATCTAATCTTTTAGAAATCTTATGAACTTCCTTTTCCAGATTGTGTATATCATCTCTAAGTTTTAACATTGACACTTCAAACGGCGTAAATCCCTGATTTGAAAGGGCTCGAGTTGCAATAAACATTCCAGTAAGAATTCCACCCAATACTGCAGCTAAGGAAACGGTATAAACTGAAAAAGAATAAAACATTAATAGATCACTAACATCAAAACTTATCAAACCTACTTGAAATAAAATCAAATATATTAGAAAAAGTAGTACAAAACCTACAGTTATTTGATATGCAATAGGGGTCTTAGATATATTCATCATTTAAATTCTAATGGCAAATTATAAGGTAATTGCCACTCCTTTTCTACTTCATTATCATCCTCTTCTATTAAAACATCGGCTACAAACAAGCCTTCATCAAATTCCGATGGAACTATACGCATTTTACATGTAAATTCCCAATAGGTATTCTTGAGATCTGCTGAAACGATTAATAAAAAATAACCTTCTTCGGTAATATTAGCTATATCTTCATTTGACATAAGGATTTGATGACTAAACACAGATGAATAAGTTTCAGTTATACCACCAATGCTTATAGTAAGGTTACCCATTTTGATACGAGGAATAGTATAAACATATATCCAATTATTTTCACCATCCGAATCTATTTGTAAAGATACGATTGTACGGCTAGGTTCTGCTTCTTGACAGCCAGCCATAGAGACCATCGCTATCATCAAAACAGTTCCAAAGACCTTATACACTTAATTATTCTAAAGAAAAGGGATAATAAAAATAACTGCTTAATTCGAAGCGAAAATATCAATAACTAGCGTTCGTAAGAGAATTATGCCCGCAAAAGGTTTTCAAATAATTGGAATTGAAGCAAAAAGACATCGCAAGTCAGCCCCTCAAAAACAAGTTCGAATTGATCATAATACAAATATTATCTCTGTAAGAAAAAAAACTAAAACTGATTTGACCGTTGAAATGAGATATACTGTCTCATATGGAATATTAGGTATTGTTCAGCTAGACTGTGAAATAGTATATCATGATGGAAATAAAGACGATATCACTAAAGCTGAACTAAAATGGGAAAAAGAGCACAAGCTACCTGACATTATTGCTGAGAATGTGCATAATCGAGTTTTAGCCCAAGGTTCTTTCGAAGTTCTTAACATTGCTAAAAAATTAAATTTACCTCCACCATTTAAAATAGAAATACCTCAAATAAAAATTGGTAAAAAAAGCGAAAAACCAAACAATAAAGACAATAGCCCTGAAATAGCATAAATGGGTGTACGTTCAGGGAAGTGGAATTACGAATGTCCTAATTGTAATACCAACAATAAATTAATTCTAATGGGTGAACGAAATGGTACCTTTGAAAAAATATGTAAAGAATGTAACTCTAAATTTGAAGTTACACTAAAAGACAATAAAATTAATATTTTAGTAGAAACTAAGAAGGAAAGAACTGTTAAATATGCAAAAGTACCAAAGGAGTATGCTAAATATGATGGGGAAAAAGATATATTCAAAAAAAAACCTACAAGAAATAATGCGAAAAACATAATTGCAATATTAGTTACTATATCTTCTCTTTCAGGATTTGTAACTGGAGGGCTTCTTATGGATTTCTTTAGTGATGATTATAATGAGTCTAATGATATTAAAATAGAAATTGTAGTCCGAAATAGTACGAGAGATTTAAGCGAAGCAACAATAGCTATAGATTCTAGTGAAGTAAACCAAACATATATTGGCAATGGAACCTACAATATTTTTGCAAAACCGGGTAAGCATTTAATTGAGATAACCGTAGCTTTACACAAAAAAGCTATAATGCAAATTTTTATTCCACCACAGGATGATAACCTTAGTTTAATTGAGATAGATCAAGGAATAGATGGAGTAAACCGCTTTACTTTTATTATGGAAAAAGGTGTTGGAAATATTAATCTAGAAGATACGGTATATGTTAAAGTTGAATCATGGTGCCCTAATCTAATTTTTCTATTTTCATTAATAGGTTTATGGGGGGCGTGGGTCACTTATAATCTTCAATCATATAAAAATGCCCAAATTGGAGCTTTTTTCTCTATTTTAGCAACTGGATTCTTGATAATAGGGCCTATTCTTGGAATTATAGCGCTAGTTATGCTTTATCGAAATAAAAAATTATTCACCGCTTCTTTTAAAAACTAGATGCCCGCGACTAGTGTGTGAGGTTAAAAGCTGGACTTGAAATTCATCAGCAGCTTGATTGTGGAAAACTTTTCTGTAGATGTGATGAATTAGATGTAGAAGATGACCTAATATTTAAAAGGAAATTACACGCTACTTCAAGTGAAATGGGAAATATAGATATTGCTGCAAAATCTGAAGGGATAAGAGAATTTACTTACTTTAATAGAGGATGTAATTGTTTAGTTTATGCAGATGAAGAACCTCCAAGAGGGCCAAACAAAGAAGCGGTAAATATCGCACTTCAATTTGCTAAACTTGTAAACTCTAGAATTCTTGAAGAAGTGCATTTTATGAGGAAAATTGTTGTCGATGGATCTAACACAAGTGGTTTCCAAAGAACAGCGCTAATTGCAACGGGCGGCCAAATAGAATATGAAGGTGGATTGCTAGAACTAGACCAAATTTGTTTGGAAGAAGACTCATGTAGACATGGTAAAAATAAAGATGAATATTTATTAGATAGACTAGGAATACCTCTGTTAGAAATTACTACAAAGCCTCAACTAAATAAGCCAAAGCAAGTTCAACAAGCTGCAAAAGCGCTCGGACGACTTCTAAGAGCCTGCCATGTAAAGAGAGGATTAGGAACAATTAGGCAAGATGTAAATGTTTCAATTAATGGTGGACAGCGTGTCGAATTAAAAGGATTCCAAGATTTATCAAGCATGCCACAGGTTGTTGAAAACGAAATTATTCGACAATCAAAGCTAAATGACCTAATAAAAGGAAATGCAGCTGAGCCTATGGTTGTATCCAAATATTTTAAAAAACAGAAATTTGGAATTGCATGTAGGCTAATCGGATGGAAAGGAATTTTAGGAACCAAAGAATCTGAAAAAGGTCATGTAAGAATGGGACGTGAATTGGCAGACTATGCAAAAAAAGCTGGCGTCAAAGGATTAATGCATAGTGATGAATTACCAGCATATGGTATTTCTGAAAAGGAAACCAAAAAATTACATGATATCTTAGATTGTCAGGATAATGATGCATTTATTCTAATCTTTGGTAAAGAAGAAATGGCTAAAGATGCAATTAATAGAGTAATTGAGCGAATTAAAATAACTGGCGTTCCAAAAGAAGTTAGAAGAGTAACTCCCAAAAATTTAACAAGGTATATCAGACCAATGCCTGGTGCCTCTAGGATGTATCCTGAAACGGATATACCTCCCATCAGTCTAAATAATATTCAAGTTATTATTCCAAAAACTCTAGATGAGAGGGAAGACATATTACCTCTAAATGATGAAGAATCAAAGCAGGTAGTTTCACGAAATTTAGATCAACGCTTTAAAACTTTGATGGAGAATTGTGATGATCCTAAAATAGTATCACGAGTTTTACTACATATCTTACCAAATATAGCCTCAAAGGACCTACCAATTATATCGAATAAGGAGATAATAACGGTATTAAATTTAGTAAATGAAAACCGAATCTCCAAGGAGGGGATTGAAGGTGCACTCATTCAAATCATAACAGGTCAAGAAATTCAAATAGGAAGTGAAAATATCGAAGAAGACGTTAAACATTTCATAGATATTTTAATTAAAGAGAAAAACGAATTTGTTAAAGAAAGAGGACTGGGAGCCATAGGGCCATTAATGGGGCCTGTAATGTCCGAATTCAGAGGTAAAATAGATGGGGCAAAGATAAATGCCCTCTTAATAAATAGGATTAAGAAAGAAATATGATTGAAAATGCATTGATTCTAGCTGCTGGAAAAGGTACACGTATGTGGCCATTGACTGAAAATAATCCAAAACCTCTTTTGCCAATAGGTGGATTACCAATTATTGAAAGACAAATATATGAACTAAAAAAAGTAGGAATCAAAAATATCCATATTTTAATAGGATATCAAATGAAAGATATTTCAGATAAATTGAAAAATGGGGAAAAATATGGAGTGAATATTAATTATATTACTCAAGAAGAACAAAAGGGAACAGGCCATGCTGTTGGTCAAGCTAAAGGTGTCATTGAGGATAGATTTTACTGTATAAATGGAGATATGATTATTAATGCTGAAAATTTAAAGAATCTTAATCAAGATAAGAACAATTTGGCAATGATGGTTACTGAAGTAGAAGATTGTTCCAACTTTGGAGTTGTGGAAAGTCAAAACAACTATTTGATATCTATTGTTGAAAAAGGTATGAAAGGTAAAGGAACAATAAACGCAGGAAGTTACATATTTGATAAAAAAATATTTGAAGCAATAGATGGAATTAAGAAATCTATAAGAGGTGAATATGAGATTACGGATGCATTACAAGCAGTAGCTAAGAATATACGAATAGTAAAACATACTGGGTTTTGGAAAGACATAGGATCTCCTTGGGACTTAATCACGGCCAATGAAGACTATATGGAAAATATTATTGAAAAAAACCATGGAATTATTGAAGAAAATGTGACAATAAAAGGAAGTTTATACCTAGGTAAAAATTCAATTATAAAATCTGGAACTTATATTGAAGGACCTGTGTGGATTGGGGAAAATTGTGTTATTGGACCAAATGCATATCTTAGAAAAGG
>JAPYSW010000046.1 GCA_029936395.1 Candidatus Poseidoniia archaeon | reverse complement strand
TTAGCTCTTTGTTTTGTGATATCACATGTTACTGCAATGTATCTTGTACCAGCCTATCAAGAAGCTGAAGTTCAAGCATTTGAAGATCCTGAAGATCCTCTAAATTCAGTAATTTATATCGGAATTATTCTAGTATTTACAGCATTTATTTTATGGGTTGCAAAACAGAATCTTGATTGGGTTCTTCAAATAATATTTTTGACAGCCATAGGTACTACTTTCATTTACGTATTTTATCCGTTTTTCAATAGTTATGGAATAACTGGCTTTGCAGGATATGTTGGAGCAACTGCATTAGCAGTTCAATTAACTTTCTTACTTTTATCTTATCCTGAGTGGTATGTAATAGACATAGCCGGAGTTATTCTGGCAGCTGGTGTTTCAGCTATATTTGGTATATCTTTTGGTTTATTTCCAGCTATATTACTTCTTTCAGGATTGGCAATATATGATGCCTGGGCAGTCTATCATACAGGTCACATGGTTGATTTGGCAGATTCAGTTATGGATCTTAAATTACCGATTTTGTTAGTTATGCCCAAATCATGGGATTATTCTTTTTTGGAACAAGGTAGTCTTAACAAACAAATAGAATCTGGTGAAAAGCGTGGTGCATTGTTTATGGGTCTGGGTGATTTAGTGATACCAGGTGCACTGGTAGTATCTTCTAAAGCTGCTTTAGGATGGTCTGTAGGTCTTGCTTCAATGACCGGTAGTTTGATTGGTTTTGGTATCTTAATGATATTTGTTCTTAGTGGAAGACCACAAGCTGGTTTACCATTATTGAACGGTGGCGCAATCTTAGGCTACATTGTTGGTGCACTTCTATTTGTCGGCGATTTAGGATTATGAATTTAGTTCCAGTTCATGGTTTTGCAGCTTTGCATATACCTGATTATTCAGCTTTAGTATTATCTGATTTACACTATGGTGTTGAAGCTGAAATGCTACGAGGTGGTGTTTGGATTCCCAATCGTTCAACTGCACGAACCGAAAAAGTAATAAAGTTGATTAAACAAACAAAGGCAACACGTTTGATTTTATTAGGAGATGTTAAGCATCAAGTTCCCCATAATAGTAGACAACAACGTAAAGACTTGGAAGAATTTTTTATGGCTACAACTAGAATTGTAGATGTAGAAATCGTTCCTGGAAATCACGATGGTGGGTTGAATAATATTGCACCTCCTGACGTTATCTTCCATGATTCAACAGGAGGTATTATTGGTGATATTGGTTTAGCACATGGACATGCTTGGCCTTCTCAGGAAGTAATGAATACAAAAATATTGATTATGGGACATGAACATCCTGCACTTTCCTTCAGAGATAGAGTTGATAAGTTGCATAGTGAACCTTGTTGGCTTAGAATTCCAATGGTGGAGCATGAGAGATATGAAAAGGTTCCAGAGCAATTGATAATTATGCCTGCATTCGGAGAATTGGCAGGAAGAACAATGAATCGTGAACCCTTGAAAGGTTTAGGACCAGTCCTTCGTAATGGATTGGCAGATTTATCAAAAGCTAGAGTCGAAACATTAGAAGGTCTTGAATTTGGAGAATTAGGTAACTTAATGGACTTAAGATTATGAAATTGAATCCACGATTATTCAAAGCCTTGGAGGATCGTAATCTTTCAAAACCAACTTTAGCTCAATCTTCAACATGGCCTGAAATTGATGCGGGCGGTAATGTTCTATTAATTGCACCTACTGGTGTTGGTAAGACTGAAGCTGCTATGGTTCCTTTATTCCATAGATTGCTTGAACAAGAGTCCAAACCTATTACAGTTCTGTACATTACTCCATTAAGATCTCTCAATAGAGATATGTTACGTCGTTTGAATGATATTGGTGAGGAATTGGATATTAGTGTAGCCGTAAGGCATGGTGATACTTCTCCTTCGGAGAGAACAAGACAGTCCAAGCACCCTCCTCAGATTTTGATTACAACTCCGGAAACTTTACAGATTATGTTATCAGGTAAAAGATTACGACTAAATTTGGCTGGAGTTCAAGCAGTAGTAGTAGATGAGGTTCATGAATTGGCCTCTAGTGAACGAGGTGCTCAGCTTAGTATTGCTTTGGAACGCTTAGTACTTTTATCGGGAGAGTTTCAGAGAATTGGCCTTAGTGCCACAGTTGGAACTCCCAAAGAAGTATCTTCATTTTTAGGTGGCGATCGGAAGGTAAAAATTTTAAGTCCAAAATTAGAGCGTAAAATGGACTTGTTAGTCCATACTCCTGAGCCAGTTTCAGAAGATGATGAGTTAGTTAATGAATTATTTTGGGAACCTGAAAGAGTTGCAGCATTACGTTATTCTGCAGAAGCATCTCGTATGGGTCCAACTCTTCTTTTTGTTAATACAAGAGACACTGCCGAATCTATTGGGGTTAGATGGAATATGTGGGATCCTGAAGCTAGTATCCGTGTTCATCATGGTTCTTTGAGTAAGGATGTCAGAATAGAGGCGGAAGAAGGTTATCGTAGAGGTGAGGTCAATACTTTGATTTGTACTTCCTCTCTGGAATTGGGTATTGATGTCGGAAATACAGCACTTGTTATTCAGTATAATTCACCTAGGGATCCCTCTCGAATGAGTCAACGTTTGGGTCGTTCAGGGCATAAGATAGAACAAACTGCGATTGGCCGCATAGTATCTACAGAAGCTACACAAATTTTAGAATCAGCAGTTATTGCTAGACGAACTTTATCTGGAGAATTAGAGCCATCAAGGATTCGTGAAATGCCAATGACGGTTCTTGCAAATCAAATAATTTCTTGGACAGTTTGTGATAAGAATGTTGATAAAGCAACTTTTTTGAGTACAATTAAGCGTGCTTATCCTTTTAAGAAATTGAACGATCTGATACTCGATGAAATGCTAAGTTTATTAGATAAAGTTCATCAAAATCGAACAATTGGTAAATCAGTTAGACAAGGGCCTCGAGCCATGAAATATTTTCATGGTAATTTGTCATTGATTCCCGATCAAAAAACATTTGGTGTTAGGGATATTACTACACAGAAAATGATAGGGAGATTAGATGAACGTTTCATTTTAGATTTAGCACAAGGAGATAGAATAGTTTTCCGTGGTGCAGTATGGGCTATAGTAGAGATAGATGAACAGGTTACAGTTTCACCATCTAGTTCTATTGGTGAATTACCGAGGTGGATTGGTGAAGATATTCCGGTTCCTTTTTCAGTGGCCCAGGAAGCCTCTTCAAGGCTTTCAGATGGTAACTGGGAAGATTTACCTATAACTGACGAAGCAAGAGCGGTATTGCAGGGTTTCCACCAAAATATTTTGGATGATGGAGTTATGCCTTCTCCTATTTGTCTTTCAATAGAACAACATGAGCGTTTATTTATTCTGAATTATCCCGGTGGAAGCCGGTTGAATCGAACAATTGGTATGATTGTTTCAGCTATGTTATCTGCTAAAAGTGGTTACAAAGTAGGCTATCAATTTGATCCTTATCGCATAATTTTGGATGCCCCAACAAGAACAACTGTTAAGGATATGTTAGCCATAATGAAAGGTTTTGTTTCGGGTGTCGGTAGTTTACTAAGATTTGCAATAAAAGATAGTTCTGCTTTGAAATCACAACTACTTCATTCAGCTAGAAAAATGGGTGCGATTGCTCCAGATGCAGATGTAGGTAGATTTGGTATGAAAAGATTAATTGAAGCTTATTACGATACTCCATTGTACACTGAGGCCGTTGAAAGATTTTTATTTCATCAATTAGATGAAAAAGGGATGGAGAAATTTATTACAGATATCAATGAAGGAGAGATAACGGTAATATTATCACCTAAAACAGCACATGGGCATGCCGGTTTAGATCCATATCGAGATTATCTCAAACCCCCAAAATCAGATAGTTCGGTAGTCCTTGCCGTTAAGAGACGACTTCTGCGGACGGATTTATTGTTGAGATGTCTTTCATGTGACAATACTCGTAAGCGAAAAGTAAAAGTAATTACAAAACACGAATTAGTTTGTCCACAATGTAATAGCAGAATGATAGCCCTCTTACATCCAATGGAAATTGATAAAGATGTTAGTGCAAAGAAATTGTCTAAATCAGCTTCTTTAGCCCGATCTTATGGAGATAGAGCTGCTATGGTAATCGCAGGTCGTGGTATAGGTCCAGAAACTGCGGGAAGAATATTGCGTAAGCAATTAGTGGATGATTCAGAATTAGTTAAGGCCATTATAGAATCTGAAATAACTTATGCCCGTACACGTCAATTTTGGGATTGAGTTTAACTTAAATATATCATCGGATAGATAAACAATAATGGATACACGGGAGATTAATGCTGCAATTCCGCTTACAGTATTTCTGTTAGTATCTGTAATGTTCTATGGTTTGTTTGATAATCTATCGGGTGATGATGAAGGTTCTGGGTTAGATTTGATTGACCCTGTTTGGGATTATGAGCATGATACCGATAGCGGATATGGTTCAGTTACTGGTGGTTTCGTGTATCGAGGAACTAATGTTCCTGCATTATACGGGAACTATGTGTATGGAGATTTTATTTTAGGAGCAATCTGGTCTTTAGAATTGGTTGATGGTAAATATGTTAATGAATTGGTTTACGATACTAAGAAGAATACAAGTTTGACCGGTAATAGCCGAATTCCGATTTCTTCATTTGGAGAATCTGAATCAGGTGAATTATTCTTTTCAGACAGAAGTACTGGTCGTATTTTCACATTGAACCAAACAAATTCAGGGGAGGTTATAGTGGAATCATTCAAGCCAGATATTTCAATTCCATTGATGATTGGATTGTATAATGCCGGTGATTCTTCAAATCGTATTTTTGCAATTGAACAAGTGGGCCGTATTCATTCATTTGAGGTTGATGGTGATTCTAGTGAAACAACTTTGTTTTTAGATATAGAAGATAAAGTTGAATCTGCAGATTGGGAACAAGGATTATTGGGTTTAGCTTTTGATCCTGATTTTAAGAATAATGGGGTCTTTTTTGTTACTTATACAATACCTGGTGATACTCTACGTCTTTCCAAGTTTATTGGATATAATGAAACATTATTATTAGAGATTGAACAACCTTATGTTAATCACAACGGAGGTCATATTGTATTTGGTCCTGATGGTTATCTGTATGTTGGTTTAGGAGATGGCGGGAAGTATAATGATGCTTTTGATCATGCTCAGAATCTTAAAACTTTGAAAGGTTCTATTCTTAGATTAGATGTTAGTGGCGATACATATTCAATACCGTCAGATAATCCGTTTGCTGATAATACCAAAGGTTACAGAGAAGAGATATTTGCATATGGATTTAGAAATCCATGGATGTTTAGTTTTGATAGAGAAAATGGAGATTTATGGGTAGGAGATGTTGGACAAGATAAATGGGAAGAGATAGATATTGTTGTAGCTGGTGGAAATTATGGTTGGGCTTTCCGTGAAGGAAAGCAATGTTTTGATTCTCCATTTGAGCATTATGATGGACATAGTTGTGGTGAGATAGATAGTTGGACTTTCGGAGCTTTTATGTATGAAAGAATTTTACTTAATTTGCCATTAATG
>JAPYSW010000045.1 GCA_029936395.1 Candidatus Poseidoniia archaeon | reverse complement strand
TGATCGATTTCAAAAAGGTGACAAACAATATTTGACATGGTATTGTAGACCCAACCGCAATCCAGAACTAATTGAAGAACAATCAAAGAAAGATAGAAAGTAATTTCAACAAATCCTCTAATTAAGACCCTTCCTATATCTGTATAGTGCTCATTAATCTCGAAGGAATAGACGGATGTGGGAAATCTACTCAAAGCAAATTATTGATGAAAAAGTTTGAGGAAAATAATGAAAAAACTATAATTTTAAAAGAACCAACGGACGGGGAATATGGAAAAAAATTATGGGAAATGCTTAGTGGAAAAAGAGAAGCAACTACTGAACAAATTCTAGATTTATTCGTTATGGATCGCAAAGAACACGTGAAAGAAAAAATAAATCCCGCTCTTAAGGAAGGGAAAAATGTTTTGATGGATCGATACTATTATTCAACTATGGCATACCAAGCTGCAGCCGGTATTGATGTTAATAGGATAAGAAAAGATAATGAATTTGCTCCTAAACCCGATATTGTACTAATATTTGATTTACCCGTTGATTTAGCGATGAAACGTGTGATAGGCCATAGCGTAGCCGATGTATTTGAAAAAGAAGAACATTTGGAAAAAGTTAGAGAAGCATATCTAAATTTGAAGGATGATCCCTTAGTTCGCATCATTGATTCTACAAGAACTCCAGAAGATATATTTGAAGAAGTTTGGGAATTAGTTTCTGAGGTAAGAAATGGATGAACTTCTCTTCTATGCAAAAGCAATCTTGCTTGTTGTTCTATTGTATGATGTAATTATTTTATTCCGAAAGCCCGAAGAAGGAAGTAAAGTAGTTACTCTAAATTTCTGGAAAGAGATGGAAAGAAAAGGAATAAATAGTTTACTAATTCCTTGTACTATGATATTTATTATTTCACTAGACTATGTTCAAAAAACAGAAATTTATCTATCATTAGGGCTTCTGATTCTAAGCATTATCTATCTTGGATATCCTCGCCCTTTTGCATTTGGAAAAACAGGTATTTTACTCGATGGAAAAATTATTGTGAAAGATAGAATCCTCAAAGCGAAAAAAACTGAAACTGGCACTAAAATATCGATCGAATGGTATGGCTGGTTGATGGAGAAAAACCTACCGGCTTCTGATGTTACTGATGCTATTTTGAAAGAATTTAACGACTAACTAAGAAAAAACACCCAAAACACATTGAAACAAGCTATACATTCCCGATATTGGAGCGATATCTTCATTATTCTTCAACCTGTCTCCGGCGATAATATCCAACTCTCTCAATACGTCAAGTGCCTTAGGAGTATCTAAATCATCATCTAGTGCAGCTTCAAACTTCGAAACCAAAATTGCCATCTCCTCGTCATCATTTGGATTTGTAGGCTCTACAACCATACAATCAACGGCATTAATTCCTAAACGTTCACCTTCTTGGCATGCCATAAGTAATCCTTCAGGAGAATAAGGTGTGAATTCTCGATAATGATGATTTAATATATAAAATCTAAGAGCTGCCGGTGGACAATCCTTGAAAACTTCTTCTAAAGTTATCCTTTCTCCTCTTGATTTTGATAATTTACCCTCTGCATCTTCCATAAGTCCATTATGCATCCAAAAATCACAATAATTTCCTAAACCTATCTTTTCAGCAAGAATCATTTCAGTCTCGTGATGTGGATATATTAAATCAATTCCACCCCAATGAATGTCAATCGGTAAATTTAATTCTGATGATGACATTAAGGTACATTCTAAATGCCAACCTGGCCTCCCTTCAGATAATCCTTCAAATTTCCAAGTTTTACCGCCTTCAATTGGAGGGCCCCAAAGTAAAGTGTCATGAGGGCTTTCCTTAGGTCCGGGATCGACTTCAGAAGTTCCTTGAGCTAAAGACTCTTCCAAATTAACACCTAATAATTTACCGTGATCTTCTTGTTTGATTCTTAGAAAAATACCTTCTTCAGTCTGATAAGCTTCATCTTTATCAAGTAACTTTTTAGTTTCTCTAGCTATTTGCTCAACAAACTCTGAAGCTCTCGTATATTTTGTTGCAGGCAAATTAGAAAGTGATTCCATTTTTCCGAGAAATTCTTTTTCATATTTTCTTGTAAATGTCAATTCATCTATATTTGACTTAGATGATTCCAGAGCAGTTTCGTCTGATACGTCTGTGAAATTTTGAATATGATTAACTTTGTAGTTATGATAACCTAACCACCTCTTCAATATGTCAAAAGAAACATATGACTTAGCATGACCAAGATGTGTATCCGAATATACTGTAGGTCCGCAAATATACAAGCCCAACTCTTTGGATTCAGAATGAAATAATTCTTTTTGGCCTGAAACTGTATTAAATAATTTCAACCCTTATCACCTCCACCTCTTGCACAAATATTTCCTTCATCTGGCCAATCTTCACCATAATACATAGACATACAATATGATTTGGCATTATACCCTATAGAATCCAATAAATTCGTAATTCGGAAATTAGGAGCTGGAACAAAGACATCAACTATGGAATTATCAGGAATAACTTGAACTGAGGATTGGAGCAACCCTTGCCAATTTTTACACCCTGGTTCAACTATCCAAGGGCCTATCTCATACCAATTGTCTTCACCTTTAGCCATGATAAACCCCTTCATATTTCCGTCTTTATCAAGTGCCACAAATGAACATTGAGGTAGATAATCATTAATTTCCTTAAGAAAATGTGACCTGTCAGCTCCAAATTGGCGTAAATCCATCGCTAATATTTCATCCCAATAACCTTCTGCTGAAACTATATTATCATCCGTATCTATCTCAAAGGGCTGAAGTGATTTCATATCCGCATCTAATCTAAATAAGGTGGACATACCTTCGGCCATAAAATCTAAATTTTTATAAAAAGAAATAACATCCATATTAGAATGTACACGAACGGATTTACACGATTCCAATCTTTTCATAGCTTCTTTTAACAAAGCCTGACCAACGCCTTTACCTCGATGATTAGAAGAAACTACAACATTACCAATCATCCCTAAATTTCCATAATCAAATGAAGTCGCAATACCGAGAAGATTATCTCCATCATAAGCTACCAAAGGAATGCTAATTCGGAAAAGTCGATTCCAATCTTCTGTAGAATTACTCCAATCTTCTTGATCTGTAAGAGATTTCGCAAACTTAAGCTCAGATTTTTTTAAATCCCTAACATTAATCATCGAACAAACCCTCATCGCAGTCTTGTTGACCAAAAGTCAAAAATTTTTTATCGCTTCTTTGAAGCTTAAGACGACAACTACCATAACCAAAATCCTCTCCACCATACCAATGTGGACAATCTTTGCACCTAAGCATTATATTTGTGTAATGAGTGACGCTAATAATAAGATAGGTGTGGTAAAATCTTATAATTACTAGTCTCTCATTGCAATTACATGAATAGAATCTCATCAGTCGCTTTAGCCATTATGTTAACTTTGACTACCATGAGTACTGGCTCGATTGAAACCTCTACATTTCAAGAGAAAAATAACCCATTTAATGGATTTGAAAACGATGAAAATGACACAATAGACCGAACAAACACGTTCCCTTTTGATATCTTATTCGATGAGTATTATGATACCTCAGCGGAAGTCTATTCAGACTTACTTGTTTTTCAAAATAATTATCCTGAGATTGTAGAACTTTATGTGTTAACTGATAACATACCAGCTGGGCAAACTTGGCAAGGAAATGAAATTTATGGAATTAAGATATCAGATAATGTGGCCAATGAGCCGGACTATTATGATGACCCCGATGAAGAGACTTTCTTTATCGTAGGAAATCATCATGCTAGAGAATGGATGACGGTCGTAACTCCCATGTATTTTGCTTACTTCTTAACTCACTTTTACGGAATGGAGCCCACTGATAATGATGGTGACGGACTAATAAATGAAGATATAATTGATGGAATCGATAATGACGGAGATGGAGAACAAGGTGGGAGAGTTGATGAACAAGGTAGAGCTTTATTTGATGGAATTGACAATGATGGAGATGGCATCATCGATGAAGGAATTGATGAAGACCCAAGTGAAGCTAGAATCACTCATTTAGTCAATAATAGAGAAATTTGGATTGTTCCACTTTTGAACCCCGATGGATATAATTATGATCGTGAAGATCCAAGTAGATTATGGAGAAAGAATATGCGAGATAATGATCAGAATGATCGCTATGGTGGCACATGTGACGGAGTCGACATTAATCGTAATTATCCTTTCGAATGGGGGCACAATACTCAATTCACTGCATTAATTGGTGATGATTTGGAACCTGAAGTTACAGTAGATGATGATAATTGGTGCTCAGATGTCTATCATGGCCCTAGAGAACAAGTAGATAATGACGGAGATTGTGAATTTCCATGCGCTAATATTGGAGATCAGAATACACAAACCGGAGTAGATGAAGACCCTCCAGATGCTCAACATACTGACGATGATGGTGATGGACGAATAGATGAAGATAAGGAAGGTGGATTCTCTGAACCTGAAACACAAGTAATTGAATATTTAACTTGGAGATTAGATATATATGATGACTATCCTCAAGATAAATATCTAGAAGACTATCAGAATGGACTCATTAGAACTAATTGGCCAGAAATGTTCGTTACAGCTCCAGATGGAGATTACATAAACAATTACCGTAAGGAAGCTCATGATATGAAACATAATTTCATGAATTCTGTATCTTATCACTCCTACTCGGCATTGTACATATGGCCATGGGGTTACAAGGACCAAGATCCTCCACATGAATTGTATATGGAAAATCAAGTCAAACCTTTGATGAATCTTACAGGATATGGTAATTGGAAAGATCAAGGCGGATACAAAGTATCTGGGGACATCAATGATTTTCTGTATGGTATGCAGGGATCTTTTTCCTATACTGTTGAACTAAATTATGGTAATCAAGGTGGACTTGAAGGCGGATTTCATGCAGATCCCTTATTAATTAGGCCAACCGTAAGAATGCACCTTTTGACGAATATGCATTTCCTTGATGAATCTCCTGAAGCTAGAATTGGCCAAATGATTACTTCAGACTATGGAAACTTAGGAGTCGGAACTATTAATTCTCCTGAGGAAACCATGATGCCAAAGCTAACTATATTATCTGAAAAAGGTGATGCAGTAGATGTTGGATTTGGAACAGATACAAATATTGAATTTGATGAAGATAGAATCTATTCAAATGATGATATCGCAGTTAAAGTGAAAGTGGACAACGCTCAATACATGCTAAAAGATTCATTATTAGTAAAATACAGAACCGAGAAAATGCCAGAAAATATATGGAATGAAGTGCCTATGTATTGTATAGAAAATTGTGATCTAAAAGATTATTCTAATTACAATAATACTGGCGGTATACCTGTAAGAAACGCTATTTACAAAGCATACATACCCGAAACTGAAGAATCAATGAATGTACAATTTTATGCTGTAGCACAAGACTCACGCTTAGCAAATGCATTTGGAGGTGGCTTCGTATTTACTGGGTACGGAAATGCAGAACCAATTGAAATCTTTGTAGATGACATTATTGGATTTGGAAATGCTATTGTAGATTTCTTTGCTGTAGCAATTATGATGGGAATAATGTATGGTGTTGTTTGGGGTGGATTATACAAGACTGTTGGAATTGCAATTGAAGCCGAAAGAATGAAAAATGAAGA
>JAPYSW010000011.1:29241-33462 GCA_029936395.1 Candidatus Poseidoniia archaeon | reverse complement strand
AGCACTTGATTGATAAATACAGGAAAGAAGCTGAAGAACGTGGAAAAGCTGGTTTCGAATTAGCTTACGTAATGGACAATCTCAAAGAAGAGAGAGAACGTGGTGTGACTATTGATGTCGCTCACAAAGAATTTAAAACGGATACAAAACATTTCACTATCATAGACGCCCCAGGGCACCGAGATTTCGTAAAGAATATGATTACTGGAACTTCGCAAGCAGATGCTGCAGTTCTAGTTGTAGCTGCTGATGACGGTATTGCTGCACAAACTAAAGAACATTTATGGCTCTCAAAAGTTATGGGTATTGAACAGATGATTGTTTCTGTTAACAAAATGGATATAACCAAACCAGCATACAACGAAGCTCGTTTCAACGAAGTTGTTGATGAAGTAAAAAAAATGTTAGCAATGGTTGGATTCAAAGACGAACAAGTTAACATTATTCCCACATCTGGTTGGAAAGCTGATAACATTAAAGATAAAGGTGAATTGTCATGGTGGAAGGGAGATACCATGATGCAAGCCTTGGACAAACTCAATCCACCTTCAGGTGCAGCTGATGGGAAAATCAGAATACCAATTCAAGATGTTTACAAGATATCAGGTATCGGAGCAGTTCCAGTAGGTCGTGTTGAATCTGGAACTATCAAAGCTGGTACAAAATTGATTTTCAAACCATCTGCCCACACTGGCGGTATCGTTGGTGAAGTTAAATCCGTAGAAATGCACCATACTGAGGTTCCACAAGCTATCCCTGGTGACAATATTGGATTTAATTGCAGAGGAATATCTCACACAGATATTAGAAAAGGTGATGTTGGTGGCCCAGAAGATGACCCGCCAGCAGTAGCTCGTGCTTTCAAAGCTCAAATTATGATCTTAGACCATCCTAATGTAATAACACAAGGTTATACGCCAGTATTCCACTGCCACACAGCACAAGTTGCTTGTACATTTGAAAAATTACTTGCTAAAATGGACCCAAGAACGGGTGAAGTTACAGAAGAAAATCCTGATTTCTTAAAGAAGGGAGATGCTGCAATGGTTCTCATTAGACCGACAAAACCATTGGCTATTGAAGAACAATCAAAATACAAGGCTTTGGCTAGATTTGCTATCAGAGACATGGGAGCTACTATAGCTGCCGGAATGTGTCTAAAAATAGAAGAACACTGGGATTAAGTCTAACGTATGGCTCCAAAAAAGGCACCCAGTAGAGCTTGCATCTCATTGCATGCCTTAAACCATGATATCGTAGATGGCGTATGTGATCAGATTAAAACCATCTCCGATAGAACTGGTGTTAGTATGACTGGGCCTATTCCTCTACCTACTAGAAAACTCAAAGTACCTGTTAGGAAATCACCAGATGGTGAAGGTTCAGAAACTTGGGATAGATGGGAAGCTCGTTTACATAAGAGATTAATCTATATCGATGCGGACGAGAGAGCAATGCGCCAACTGATGAGAATTCAAATACCCGATGGTGTCAAAATATCTATACAGATTCAGACTTAAAGATAAGGCGACATCATTATACAAAACATAGTTGCTGAAGAATAAATTGGCAACCATGAATACCTTGCAACCTCAATTATTGAATTGGCAGCAGCACTAATTTTGTCTTGCTTACCTTGACCTAAAATTTCTACACCTTCAACATAAACAGTGCCCATAGAGGACTCTGCAGGTGATATGTCATCTATTGCTTCTTCTAAAGCTTGTTTTGCAATAGGTAAAATTCCCTCTGAATCTACTAAAGGATTGAAACCTCCTGGTTTAACATTAACATAATGATTATCTGTAGTGGCTAAAAGAAGCTCATCAACTGAACCTCTAAGGCCTTCTTGGAGTTCCGTATTCATACCTGGCCCTAAGCCATTAGCATCCCATAGCATGACTGCAGTACGTTGATTGTCCTTATCAGATAAAGACTCATTTTCTATAACTAATGCTCTAACTCCACCAGGTCCAATACCTCTTGACAAGTCTTCACCAGGAATATGTGAAATTCCAACTCTTAGTTTTCCTTTATCAGATGATGAACTTAATCTTAGTGCCCTGGATGCCGATATTTCTAAACTAGTTCCTTCTTTTGTTCCAGCTGCCAAAGGTGGACGTCCCCATCCTTCTTGATTATGTAAATCAATCATTATTCTTTTACCAGTTACACTAGAGGATGATCTTTCCAAACGAGCTGCCAATTCTGGAAGAATATCATCACTATCACCAGGTTTTGCAAATATTAATGTTCCATTACCAATACCAGTAATATATGCTGCTGGCACCTCACCTTCTCTAATAGTAGGATAAGAAACATCACTGTAAATGGCATCCTCAGAAGCTGAAACCATTGCTTGGGCAATTCGTGTTAAATCTTCATCTCTTAAAGGATTATGATCATTTGTAGATGAACCATGAAATGCAAACCCAATGCCTGGTAATACTGAATCTATTTTTGAAGGTAAATTAGAGCCGCCTAAAGTTCCAACGGGACCAGGATGTACTCCAGGTACTGCTAAGAATGCTACTGTTTTACCTTCTTTACGAATAGAAGTCCAACTATTCTTAGTTTCTATAGTCTGGCATATTTCCCTTATTGCTTTAGTTAAACGCCGACCATCGCCAGTTGAAAAGTGCTCGATAAAAGCAGACATATGTTTTGTTCCACTAACTCCTATTGCTTTCTTATATGGTGAATCTACTAAAAAAAGAAAGAAATGACTTGCAAACGATAAAGCAAAAATAGCTAAAAGTCCAAAATTAAAATCTTCCGTTAAACCACCATTCCATAGATAGTATAAACTTATAATTGGAGATAACAAAGATAATGGAAAAGCAATTCTGGCTGGGGCGCTACCATGAGTTCTTAATGTCAAATACCATAAACCACCCATACAACCAAGCCCAAAGGCTAAACCTTTACTTGTCTCTTCAAAATAGGATCCAATTAATATTGTAATCAACATAATAACTGATCCTGTTGCACCGGCCTGAAGCCCATAACGAATTGGATAACGTCCATCCCATAACCAAGATATATTGGAAACAAGATAAGATATTAAAATAACCGGAATTGAAAAAGACATGAATGCTACGACTGTAAAATCAAAGGAATTAGCGCTAACTCCTAAAGTATGAAAACTACCATAAACTAAAAGTAAAGTTACTGACAAGAAAAGCAATAAACTAGACAAAACATGAGGCGTATGATAAAGAAAAGCTGAAAGACGGGCTGGAGGTGGACTAATCTTATCTACTTTTAGTGGAGGTGCCATTTAATTTATCCTGAATGTATTGCTTGTATTAGATTAGACATCTCTTCTTTTAATTTTTCGGATGTTTCAACTAAAGTTCCAGTAACCACTATATCAGCTCCAGCCCTTACTACTTCTGAAGCCGATTCAGGAGTTTTAATTCCTCCACCTACTATTTGAAATACATCAATTTCATCTCTGACGGCTCTAATTATTTCTGAAGGAACTGGCTGTGATGCACCGGAACCAGCTTCAAGATATATGTAACTCATACCTAAATATTGACCTGCTAAAGCATGTGAAACTACTAAATCAGGATTATCACGAGGTAGGGGCTGAGCTTGACCAATTCTTCCTGCAGCCATACCGGGTTCAACAACTAAGTAGGCCATTGATAGAGGTTCGAGACCTGTTTTTTTAACCCAACGTGCACTAGCTATTTGTTCGCCAATTAAAAATTGTCTGCTTTCACTATTTAGAAGTGACATAAAAAATATTGCATCTGCTCTCCCTGAAACTGAAGATGCATGAGTTGGAAATAATATAACGGGTAAATGTGTTGTCTCTTTAATCACATCAACTGCAGCATCGACTTTTTCTAAACTTAAATCTGTAGAACCTCCAACCAAAAAACCATCAGTTCCAGCTGCTGCAGTTTGAGTTGCTAAATTAATTAATTCTTCAGGACTGCTTTTACCAGGATCTAATAATGTAAAGTGAAGGGGATGTTCTTTACGTTTTTTTATTATATAATCATGAATCATTATTTTACCTCTCTAACAAAGACGGAATTAATCCCATTCCATATCAAAATCCATCTCCTCTTCTTCTTCAACAGATACAGGTTGAACAACTGGAGTTGCAACAGCTTCCTCTCCTATAGAACTCGTGCCAGTCACCTCATCACCAACGGGTATCGCTACTGCAGCAACTACTGCATCACCAACTGGTATCGCTACTAC
>JAPYSW010000011.1:0-29141 GCA_029936395.1 Candidatus Poseidoniia archaeon | reverse complement strand
CAACGGGTATCGCTACTGCAGCAACTACTGCATCACCAACTGGTATCGCTACTACGGGTTCAACTACGGCATCACTAACGGGCACAGCTATTTGAGAAATATTTGATTCGACTTCTTTCGACATAACTGAAGCTATTTTGGATGAAGGAAACTTATCAATTCTAATTCCTGGTAATTTTAAAGAAAGTGTATCTGGAGTCATTTCAGAACGAAGCCTAAGGATAGTATCTTTGTCAGCTTGCATATATGAATCTGAATAATCTCCACCCCCTACTGCTAAAGGATAAGTAACAAAATCTCTTCTTCTTCGGGCTGCCCGTATTGGTCTGGGTGGAAGTTTGACCTGTGGAGTAGGAATTTCTTCTGGAATTTCAGATAAACCTAAAGTCGAAGGAAGAGCAGTATAAAATTGAGGTTCTTTTTCTTGAGGCTTTGGTCTACTACGTGGACGGCGGCGGCGGCGTGGATTGGGTTTGGAAATAAAATAAAATAAAACTGCCAATATAATCATACATACAACCGCCCCAACAGAAGTGGAGAGAACACCAGCTGCAATCAAAAATATAATAAATATAAAAGCAATAACTGCACCTAAAGATGGTATAAGCAATGCATTATTTTGCTTAGATTTTTTAGAACGAGGGCGTCTTTTCCCTCTTTTCGGACCAGTTGCCATTGGTTATCTTCGAAATCATACCGTAGATGAGGTATAAGCATTTACCTGAGAGAAGTCTTTTTGTAATGTAGTCTTACGCAATTAAATTATGGCTAGCTATCTAATATTTCTTTCAGAGATGAGTTTTAGTAGGCCAAAGATTAATGACTACTTACTAATAGGCGAAAGAGGCACCTAAACATCCATGATTAAAATTGATTTTGAAGATAAAGAGGCAAATGATTTTGATAATGGAATCAGTGCTGAAGATATTGTTAAAAAAACGTATGGCCGTAAATCTGGAGCTGTAGCCATTTTAATCGAGGGGAGTGAATATGATCTTTCACATAAAATATTAAAAAATTGTAAAATTGACCTCATTAAAGATGACTCCGATGAAGGGCTCTATATTCTGAGGCACTCATGTGCTCACCTTTTAGCTCAAGCCGTTACTGAATTATTCCCAAATGCAAAACCAACAATTGGACCTCCTGTAGATGATGGGTTCTATTATGATTTCTATATGGACCCAATCAATGATGACGATTTAAAGAAAATCGAAAAGAAAATGAAAGAGATGGTGAAACAGAATATTGGTATTATAAGAGAAGAACATGATAATAATACACTGAGAGAAATGTTTTCTAATAATAAATTTAAAATCGAAATTATAGATGATAAAATAGGTCTGGACACTGGCTCATCAGCGTATAGGCAAGGAGATTTTGTAGATTTGTGTAAAGGACCTCATGTGTCTAGTACTTCTAAATTACAATGGTTTAAACTGACAAGTACTAGTCAAGCATATTGGAAAGCAGATGCTAAGCGTGAATCTCTAGTTAGAATATATGGAATGTGTTATGCTAATAAAAGTGATTTAAAAGAAAGAGAGAGACAAATTCGCGAAGCCGCCCTTAGAGATCATAAAAAAATAGGTAAAGAAATGGAACTCTATATGATTAATGAATTGATTGGTAAAGGACTGCCTATATGGCTACCAAATGGCGAGATTTTAAAGAACGAAATTGAAAAATTTGCAAACGAAACTGAAGAACGATATGGTTACGAAAAAGTCACAACGCCAGTACTCGGGAAAAAAGAACTATTTGAAGCGAGCGGTCACCTCCCCCATTATGCAGAATCAATGTACCCTCCAATGGAAATGGATGATGGAACCTATTATCTCAAAGCCATGAACTGCCCAATGCATCACTTAATTTATCGTAACAAAAAACGATCCTATCGTGAATTGCCTCTAAGAATTGCTGAATACGGGACTGTCTACCGAAATGAACTCTCTGGAACATTATCTGGTTTATTAAGAGTAAGAATGCTATCAATGAATGATGCACACATATATTGCACTCTTGACCAAATTGCACAAGAATTTGCGCATAACATAAAAATGGTTCAAGATTATTATAAAGCATTTGGATTTGATAATTATTATTTCAGATTATCCTTATGGGATCCTGAAAATACTGCTAAATATATTGACCAACCAGAAAATTGGGAAACTTCTCAGAACCACCTTAGAACAATTTTAAATAATTTAGGAGTGAAATATGAAGAAAGTATAGGTGAAGCTGCATTTTATGGACCCAAAGTAGACATCCAATTTACAACGTTGTTGGGAAGAGAAGAATCTATGTCTACAATACAATTAGACTTCGCAGCTAAGGAAAGATTCGGATTGACATTTATGGATGACTCAGGTACTGAGAATAATGAAGTATTTGTAATTCATAGAGCTCCACTCTCAACACATGAACGATTTGTGGCCTTTTTAACTGAAAATTGGGCAGGTAACTTTCCTACATGGCTTTCACCAATACAAGTACAATTGATAACTATTTCAGAAAAACATAATGAGTATGCAAAAGAAGTTGAAAAACAATTAAAAACATTAGGAATCAGAATAAAAGCTGATTATTCCGATCATACAATTGGTAAAAAAATAAGAATGCATCGTAAAATGAGACCTGCATATATGGCAATCATTGGTGATGATGAAGTTAAAAATAATACTATATCTATAAGAGCACGAAATGGAAATCAAAAAAATGGCCTATTGGTAGAAACGTTTCTCGATAAAATTAAATCTGAAAGTGACTCTCGAAGCAAAACTTTGGAACTGGCTTAAGAAATTCAAAAGTGGCGCAGAGGGAGGGATTTGAACCCCCGAGGGAATTATCCCACCGGCTTTCAAGGCCGGCGCTATACCAGGCTAAGCGACCTCTGCCATAAAAAAAGATAGCCCAAGCTAAATACTAGGGCTAAATTTATAAGATTCGAGAGGAATCTTACTTGCGGCCGCGGGCCATTGGAGATCTTGCTACATTTCCACCTTTGTCTATGTAGTAAAGAAATCCATCTTCTCGAGTAACGCCTGCTGAAGCCACCATCTCTGGGCCTCCACCAGTCTTTTTTCCGCCACGGGCCATTTTGGTCCGCCATACGTTACCGTCTTTTCCTAGATAATATAAATATCCAGAATCTTTACTTACTCCTGTGTTAGCTACTACTTCAGCCATTAGTTATTCACCATACTAACAGTAAGTAGACAGTATATATACTTAACCATCCTATCGTCGAGAAAAAGCACAATATCAGGATAGTTAGATTTATATGGTCTACCGAAGAGTATATATTATGGACATGTCCGCAAATATTACAGATTGGGATTGGATGAATTTTTTCGTTTCAATGCTAATTGTTGGAATAGGTGTAGCATTGCTGGCTACTGGAATTTTTACTTCATACTTTGGAGCTGGTAAATCACAAAAAATTGGATTTGCTCTTCTTTCTATTGGTATTTTAGATTTGGTAGCAGTCTATCTATTGACTTTTGATGCCTTAGAGGGAATAGAAAGCATATTCGATTCGGATTTATTCACTGATGCTCTTGTTTCGGGAGTTTCAGCACTGGCTGGAATGGTTATTGGAATGTTTTTAATTTTATTTGTTCTAATGAAAGTAGATACAGTTGATGATTTAGAAGATTTAGACTTAGAAGATTTAGAAGATTTGGACTTGGATGAAGAATTGAAAAAATTAGAGGAAGAATTAAACCAAACTGATAACTCAAAGGAGGAAGAAAAATGATGGATATCGTAATTTCAATGGGACTTACAGGAGCTATGCTTGCAATGCTAGGAATGGGTTTACTAATTTCATATTATGGAAGTAGTAAAACTAGGAATGTTGGCTTATTATTTTTAGTTGTAGGGATTGGATTAGCATACTATATTACATCTATAGATGACAGCCTCATACACTTTGGTAATGCTTTCATTGCATTTATTGGTGGAATGTTAGGGGGAATAATCGGAATCATTATTTTCCTTGTAGCAATTATAAAATCATAAAATTGATATTATAATCCCAGCATTACTCTAAAATAGAATAACGATTCGTAACAATTGTGAGTTTGGATGACGAACTGTGGAATTCGGGTGCTAATTCCGAAATCACAGAAGAAGATGCTGACGAAGATGAGGCCTTAGATCTTTCTTCGCCTTCACCTGAAATTAATGATGATTTGAACTTAAATAATAATGAAATTACTGAAGCTGACGATTGGGCAGTTCCTGTACTTGAAAATAATGAAGTCATCAATATCAGAGCCATTGGAGCGATAGGAGTAACGGCAATACTTCTTCTAACTGGAACTTTATTCTTTTTATTTGTAGATGCCGATATTATTGTAAATGTACCTTATGAAAAATATGGAGAGCAAATTACCTATGATATTGAAGGAGTAGTGAATTTTGAAAGTACCCTTGATATTCCATTGCCTCTAGGATTCATTGATAACGATATTATTATCAATCAATTGAACATAAATTTTTCAGGAAAACTGCAAACCGGAATTAACGCACCGACATCAATAATTGATGGATATGGTAATGAACAAGATGGGTTTGGAAAATATTTAATTCAGGATCTGGAAGATATTGATGGAAAAATAACTCGTGAAGGTGATTTTAGTTCAAATCGTATAGAAAATGCCGAAGCTCGGACCTCGCAGAAACAATTTGTAGATCCAACTTCTCTTGAAATTATTAGAAGTGATATCGAATCAAATGCCTCATATTCAGATATATTTGGTGAGACTTGGTATTTGCAAAGAGCGACAGATTGGATACCAAGAAATATTGAACCGGGATTACTGCCACATGGCGATGCCTATATTGGAAAAACATTGACAGAGGGAACTGAAGGAATAATCATTGAGAGTGGTATTGAATACAATTGGAAAGTGGATAATGGAGGTAAAATAGATAATGAACAAACTGTATTACTAACTATAAGCTCATCACTTATATCTGAATTTGCAGGTTATAAAGGACATTATGAATATAAATTTGAATTTTACATGACCGAAACTAGCAGTATGCCTTTTAAATTTAAAATGAGTTTAAACTCTGACTTGAGCTCAATCGTGGAGACAATGTATAAAATTAATATTGAATATCAGGGTCTTATATCTAAAAAAATTAAAGGCCATACCGAAATTCCCACTACATCTTATAAAAGTAATTCAAATGTGAAAACAGGAGAATTTAGTCCATGGATAGAAGGAGCACCTGCCTTTGGAGGCGGAAATTGTGGTTTGAATTCTTCTTTCAACTTACAGACTGGAATTGAAAAGGGAACTAATGAAATAAATGGTTTTAACCAATATATAACTAATCAAAAAAACTTAGATGAAAGACCCGGTTCTAAAATTAACGAGAGTGCTTTTGTTATAGAAGCAAAATATCCCGAATCAAACGGAACATGGAATTTTACAATGGCTCATTATAGTGAACAAGATCAAACTGTGAAGGGATGGAATTTATTATATAATGCAAATATCACAGGTAAAGAAATGAACGTTAATAACCCTATTATGACAATGGAAGATGTATCTGATCCTCTTACAGTCTGTTCTGCTGAAGAAGTTATGACCAATTTTGAAGAAATTGGAAATTGGGCTATAGATTCTAAAACTGGGAATGTGAACTACAACAAAGTTGAATTATCATTGGGTCAAAATTTAGTTTCCAAACAAAGTCTCGTATCACCTACATCCATATTTGACCTCGGTGGGGGTTTGAATTTTGCCAACATAATGAATGATGTTAGGCAGGGAAATCTTGAATTAAACCTTGATTACTATACAAGTAATATTGATGTCAATGCTGCAGGTAGTTATGCCTATTTCTTAGAAAAGAAGGGAGTGGGAGTCGACAGCTCTGAAAATGAATATGAATATAGAAAATTAGCTGGTGTAGATGCTAAAGATGGATTGGTTTTATTTAATTTAGAATCAATTAATACAACTTAACCAATATAGTTAACATCTGGTTTATCAATGGATTCATTAGTATCTATATCTTTCAATTGATTGGTTATTGAATCAACCTGTTTGGCTCTTTCTTCTAATTCTTTAATATCAATTTTAACACCCAAAAGTTTTTGAAGAGATTTCAAAACAATACTGGCAGACTTTGGATCAACCATATATCCACTAGTCTCCCCCATCAAACAGCCACCATGAATGCCCTGTAATTTACCAAGGCCCAATAATAGCCCTGAAGCTCCAACAATTCCTGCGCCAGGTTCGCCATCAATAAATTCAACATTTGCTTTCTTAAACAATTTTACTATCTCTTTGGAAGTTGCCGCACCCAATACCCGAGGTTCCGGAACCAATTTACCGAGTCCATAACCTCCGAGCGTATAAATTGTAGTAACACCTATATCCTTGACAATTTCTATTAATTTCTGACAAAGGTCATATTGACCCGATGAATCCATTCCTTGATACTCACCAACCAAGAAAAGTAAATCTCTCCCTTCTTTATTCTTATAAAAATATAACTCATTATTCACTAAATTTACAATCCCGTCATCATCAATCAATACTTGTGGTGGAAAATGAGAAGAATATATTTCCATACATTTTTTTGCCTTGAGTTCGTCAATAAGATGCATTGCTGCCAATTTCCCAACATTACCAACACCTGGAAGACCTTCTAGAAGAATTGCATCTTTTAACTTAACCTCCTTTGTCCAAACAATTTCAGTAAAAGTCATTATTCCTTCCTAAGCATGCGACGATACTTGCCATATTTATCCTGAGGTGAATATCTAGGAGGTAACGGATTTATAGTTGAAATATTACAATCATTACATCTATCTAAAGTCGTAAAAGAACTGCACTTTTTACACTGAAAAATTAATGTCCGCATTAAGACCTCTCAAATGAACCTATACCGCCATCGGCCTTAAATGTCTTAAGAACTAAATCGACAGCTAATTTCAATTCATCTTCAGCCTGTTTGTAATTAGGTGCCTTAATAGATATACGATATGAAGGTGATCCATTAGTCGATATCTTCAAAAAAGTGTTTTCATTAACTGCAGAAGGTTTCATCAATGCACTTTTGACCTTTTCAACGCCCTTAGAATCGTAAGATACTAAATCAAATTTGCCACCTATAGATACATAAGGAGGTGTAACATTATCAACTGCGATTTTAATGAAATTATCAACCCATTTACCTTTCCATTCTTTCTTAAACAAAGATTCATCCATCAATGAACTTTCAAATGCAGAATACATACTTCCGTAGGTATCAATCATATCTGTTTTTATTTCCTCAACTAATTTTTCATGATCCAAACTAGACTGAGATGAAACCAATTCCAATAATTTCGAGGCTCTTTGCTCGTTTTTCCAATCCCTTATTTTTTCTTGTTTACGATGTCCTGAAACTTGACGAACTGAAGCATCACTAATCTTACTTCCTTTCTTAACCCTTGTTATCTTAGCGACAACCATTTGTCCTTCACGAATAAAATCTCGAATATATTTTACCCAACCGGAAGCAACTTCTGAAATATGTACGAAAGCCTTCCGTTCTGAAAATTCTAATAAATTTAATGTTGCTCCAAAATCTTTAACTTCAACAACTCGCCCTATTACGTATTCGCCTTCTTCTGGACTGTCCTGAGGACTCACTCAAGTTCCTCAAGGATTTCTCCAAGAATCTTAGCTTTACCACCTGTTGGTACTGCTATAGTTGAACCAGTAACTGGATCTGTGACTACGGTATCGCATTTATCAAAGATTACTACCGTATAATCACTATCTGGGCTTTTAACTTTAATAAATTTACTACGTGGACCTGCCATTTTTACTCCGTTAGCTCAAACTTTTTAGCTCTAATATTTTTCCTATGGTGAGCTTTACCTGTTTCCGTACATCTGTATCTCAAATATACTCTCTTAGTTGGTTTTTCTCTACCTTCCGGTTTAGGCCTTGGAAAACCACCGTAACCTGCTGTAACTCTCCTGAAAAGTCTTTGCCCCCTTGCCAATTCAGATGCCCGCTTCTTTTTGACAACCTCAACTTCGTGAACAGTATGCTTCTTTGCGAATGGACTATACAACTTGATTCTGCGTGGTAGCTTCATACTATATACCTATTCAGGAAACCGTCCGACTCAAAGGGTTTAATAAAGCTATCCAGAATACATTAAGTTATAGCTTTGAGGGCTTTATGCTTCATACCAAAAGTAGCTTGTAATAAAGCAAGAGGAAGCTTAACCCAGAATGAACGTGTTGCTTTACCCTCATAATCACCTCGAGTAAGGCTAGCTAGCATACCATACATTGCTGGAGTGCGACCTAATGCAAAACCAATGCGCATAAAAAAAGAACGGTATATCTTATGCTTAGTACTAGCTGCCCGATACATATCACGGCTATAATGAGAACGCCAATATTTCTCAAAAAGGGTTGGATCTTCTTTAGATACTGCTTTAGCAGCTAAACGACCCCCTAATACGGAATGATTCAAACCTTCTCCATGAATCGGATTGACATGACCTGCAGCATCTCCACACAAGACCCACGTTTCACCTGATACTGGAATGTCAAAAAGTTTAGGATCATTGTAGGAAGGTATAGCTGAACCGAATTGCTTACAGTCAATGATTTCTCCTGTTTCAGCCAATTTCCATTTACTATTCTCTACAAACTCACCAGGCCATCTTTCTTGCATTAATTTGTGTAATGCATCTTTCATACCTGGAGTTCCTGCATTGTAACAATAACCTATATTGTAATGGTCACTCTTAGGAAAAACCCATAGATAACCTTCCTTTCCAGGTAAAGCACCAACAATAAATTCGACTTCATTTTCAGTCGGTTTGATATCCAAATAATATCCTGCCGCTGCAAATAAATTATCTCTAGAAATTTTTTCCATAAAGTGTCGACGTGTAAAGCCATTTACTCCATCTGCTCCAATAATATATTTGGCTTTATATTTTTCATTGATTGTCCAAATATTATCTGTAAAAATCAATGATTTAACTCTTTCAACAACATGGCCAGCACCTGCTTCTTTAGCTCGATTATACAAATAAAAATCCCAATCATCTCTCCTAATCAACTTACCTTTATTTACTGGAATCTTGAGCTTTGTTTTATTATAAGTAAACGAAATCGAACTCATTTCGCATTCAATTGCACTATCTGGTGCATCCATCCATTCAATACCTTTAACTGGTAAACCACCGCCGCATGCCTTTCTTCGAGGATGTGCATGATCAAAAAGCAACACCGAAAGACCTCTTTCAGAAGCCTCGCGAGCAGCCGATGAACCTGCAGGGCCACCGCCTACTACTGCGACGTCTACAATTTCCACATTAAGTTACAACGAACGCAGTAAATTAAGCCACTTATGATTCTAATTGCAACTTGGAATATGATAAAGAACATTCATTACCCATTATTTCTCTAATAACACAACCTTGTAAAATTAAATCTTTACTTCCAAGCCTTGATACCACGTAGATTACACACGGTTCCTCGAAGTCTAACAAAGTATAAAGTGAATTTTCAGAACCAAATAATTCTAAATCTGCAGAACCATTATGATTAACTACAAATTTATGAAAATCAAATCCTCTGCCCTCTATGAAAAGACGGTGATTATCACCATCAAAGAAAATATCAGATTCACTCTCCGTAACTGTTTCCATAATTATAAGGTATTGACTATCTTGAGGTAGTTTATAGTAGTTTTTATTTCCAAAAGATTTCATTAAGAACCAAAAAAGCGGGACCCCATTTGAATCTTGACATTATCAGCTCAGCCTGAACTCTATTTCCACATATCATTAATGCACTAGCTATTGCTTCAGCAGTTGTCAACTTACCTACTTTACCTGCATTAACTGGATTTACAGGTATAATTCCAGGCAAACTACGCGGTTCCAAGCCCATTAACTTAAGCTTTGAGAAAGTCTCATTTGCCATATTCCAAGAACAATCAACTCCAACAATACCTCCTACTTCTGCAAGAATCTTATCTTTTTTGGATAAAATAACCTCTGAAAATGGGTCTAATACAATTCCTTGAGGTGGTAAATTTCGAAAGGAACTGTAATTATCTGAATGACCAAATCTCTCTAACCTCTTTGCCGTGCATTTCTTAGGATCGTCTTGATCAAAGCAAAGAATTCGGATTTTAAATGACATGTAATGAAAAATCAACTGGCGGTGCTGACATTGTTAAGCTACTCATACTTATAAAATCAGCATAAGGTGCATAACTAGCGATATTAGTTGAATTAATCCCTCCAGATACCTCAATTTCAATATCCGATATTTGTCTTATTTTAGAAACAGCTTCAGCTACCTCTTTAGGGCTAAAATTATCAAGCATTACTCGGTCGGCCTTCGATTTAGTGATTTCAAGTGCTTGAACTATAGTGTCTGCCTCAACTTCAATTGTTAAATTAGGATGAATCTCTTTAGACTTTCTGACTGCTTCTGCAATACTACTGGATAATTTCAAATGATTGTCCTTAATCAATATTGCATCGTCTAACCTAAGCCTATGAGTCATACCTCCGCCATGTACTACAGCTTCCTTCGAAAATTCTCTAATCCCCGGAATTGTCTTACGCGTAGCAAGAATTACAACATTAGGATTAATCTTTTGAGTAAGTTTAACTAACTTTGCAGTTAAAGAGGCAATACCACTAAAATGTGATAGTATATTGAGAGATAGCCTTTCAATTTTCATAATATCGTGAGCATGACCTCCCAATTCATAGATCAAGTCATTATCTAAAATTTCATCACCATCTGTAAAATTTGTACTAAAAGTAACATTCATTTTACTTAGTAACTTATTAACCAAAACAATTCCTGAAAGAGTGCCCGGTCCTCCATTAATTAGAGCGTTACAATATGAATTGGAAATAACTGCCTCTGTGGTAAAATCTCCCTTACCTAAATCTTCTGCTAACCAAGCTTCCAAAATATCTTTCATTATATTACTAAAGACTGCAAATTATAAGGTATTTAGTTTATAGAAACTAATCTTTCCTTCGGCCATATACTACGAATGTAAAGGCAAGTAAAGAAGCTAAAACACCAAAACCAGGACTGTCATCTTCTTCTTCTAATACCTCTTCTACCACATCTGTAGAATCAGTTGCTTTAGCTTCAATATCAGCAGTTAAATCTGGACTTGTCCACTCTGTGCCATCTAATGATGTTGCAATAACTTGGAAGGTATAATCTCTTCCAGAGACTGCTGCAGTATCTGGTGATAACGTAATTACTAAAGGAACTGGAATAGTACCTACAATTAACGTATCCGCACCTAAAGTAGCCCAATTAGGTGCATTGACCAATTTTAATGAAAGTGTATCGATTCCATTCCCATTATTAGTTATATTAAGTTTAATTTGTAAGGAAGTATCTTCACTAATGGTCACAGTACCGTCCGAACCAGTTCCATAAGCTATATTTATATCGAAAACTTGTGAAGCAACAACAGAAATTGTTGAATTTAGGGTAGTTTCATTGTCTGAAGAAGTAACTGTAATTTTAATATCTCCACTATTCGAATTTGCAGTCATTGTAGTTGGAACCATGACTGAAACTAAAAACTGTCCTGAACTTACTGCATCAATCATCAATGAAGAAACACTTGACATTGGTGACCACATACTAGGCCCTTCAACAACAATATCAAAAGTATCTTCACCATTACCAGTATTCGTTAGATTAAAGCTAAATTCAACATTTGAACCTGGAGCTCCATTTTTAGATTCAGTATCGACTTCAATTGAAACGCCATAATGTTGATCAACTACGACTTCAAAAGTCTGAGTTGCAGTTTCAATTGACGAAGAACTTGATGTTGCCGTCATTAAAAATGACGCTGAACTCCCAGATAATGCATCTGCAGGTACCGTTAATGATACATCGAAATTACTTGAACCTTGCCAGCCTATCGCGCCTGAAGTAGTTGGTATAGCACTAATTGTCCAACCTGCTGGAATATTACCTAAATTCCAAGTTAAATCAAAGGTATCGGCTGTGTTACCAAAATTACTAACGCCTACAGACCAAGTTTGAATTGCTGAACCTTCACTCACATCTGCATTACGCATACCTGCACCTGAAACTCCAACACCATACCATTCGGCTGCATTAACTGGAATTACAGTAAGTCCATAAGGTTGATAATAAGGCATACTGAAAGGATCGTCTGGATTAGTACTAGATGCTTCGAAATTAAGAATATCTTCACCTGCTTGAACATTACCAGTTAAGTTGACTGTTATTTCCCATGTCTTAACTTCATCTGCCAACATACCTTCTAATTGACCGCCATAAAATGGATGCCAAGAGTTATTATTACAGGTTACAGACCATCCGGAAAGTGAAAAATACTGTAATTGAATATTATCGTTTATATCTATTGGAGATGTCGTATTATCTGGATTGAAAGTCACAGCAATATTCTCAACTGTTAAATTATAGTTGTAACTATCGCCTTTATTGTAAGTATTTAATTCTGCTAAAGAGGGATAATTAGATTCATAGGCTATCCAATTTGTTACACATACAATTGCAACTATACTAGACTCTGGACCGTCGTCTGTATTGATATCAAGAGTTAAAGGTACTTGCGCAAAATTAATTTTAGCTCCATAACCTACAAAAACCGAAACATGAACTTGAGCTAATCCTCCAGCTGCTAATGGTAATGACAAAGTTCCATTATTACTCTCTTCAGATGTTGAAAAAGTCACATTTTCGATTTTCCAGCTAGTGTCTTGGAACGCGGCAGTTATTGAGACTGTGTCAAAATCCACATCTCCATTATTAGTAAATGTGACATCATATTCTGCAGTCCCATTTACTGATGCAAATGAATACTCATTATAAAAACCTTCCAAGGAAGTATCAAGAGAGGCTTCAGCTCTAGCAGATGGTGTGAAAGCAAAAGCAGACGCTACCATCATTAAAATAGCTACAAATGACAAAATTTGTCTACGATTGCTTTGCATTTGAATTCTCCTATGACCTACGGCGTAGAAGAAGAACTGCACCTAATACTGCAATTGCAGATAATGCTCCAAATCCTGGAGAATCATCTTCTTCAACATCATCAGTAGTTGGCCCACTTCCAGTTCCTTTTTCTGTGATTGTTACAGTTAAGTCACCAGTGGTTGAAGTAACGGTAGTATCTGATGAAGTTGCTGTAACTTGGAAAGTATGATCCCCAAGTGATCCTGATGCCGTAATTGTAATTATAACTGTTTCAGTCAAGCCAGATCCAACTAAAATTGGCACATCTGTGATGGTTATCCAAGAAGGTGCATTTTCATCAAGAGATAAAGTTATTTGATCAATACCATTTCCATTGTTAGTAACATTAACTTTCATCTGAACGGACATCCCTTCTTCAACCGAAGTACTACTCTTATCGACACCGGTGTCGTTAGTAAAGTATCCTGCAGTTAAATCAAAAACTGAATTCGCCGATACACTTACTTTTATTGAAGACTCAACATCACAATTTGTTATATCGTCACCACATATTTCAGAATAAGCGTGAACCATAATATTTCCACTAACTGTCTCTGAACTAGCATCTGCTGGAACTGTTACAGTCAATACATTTTGACCGGTTTCTCCACTTAATATTTCTGTTTCAAGAGCAGCTAAAGATGGATTCCAAGTTGCCGGACCATTCATAATTACGTAAGTAAAAGTGTCAGCTCCGTTACCAGCATTGGATACAGTAATGGTAAAGTCTGTACTACTGCCTGGATTTGCACTATTCATCATACTGTCTACTGTCATATCAAAATCATAACATTGTGCTACTGTTACAGAAAATGTTTGTGTTTGGGATATTGTGCTATCGACATTTGAAGTTGCAGACATTGAAAAACTATGTGTTGTACCTGCCGCTAAACCTGACGGAACCAAGAGACCTACATGCGTTGTATAAATGCCATCATTTGCTTTAGGTTCTAATAAACTAGTTGTGAACGAATTTACGCCACTTACAGTCCAACTACCGATATCGGCAGTGTCAAATACGACATCGAAAGTATCTCGGTCATTACCAAAATTTAAAATTGTAATATCCCAACCAATTCCTGCATCTAAATCAGTACATCCATTATCTACTTCAGTAGTACTTGGATCCCAAGCAGCAGTTTCATCGCTTGATGAGGTAACACCTACTCCATTAAAAGTAGCTATTTCTGCTTGAAGAAATATGAAAGTTGTAAATGGTGTTTTGTATTCATCAAAAGCATTGAAACCAATACTTGCTGGTGCTCCAGTGTATGAAGAAGAAGTCACTATTTGACCCACTAATTGAATTTGCAATACCAAATCAACAGAACCATTTGCTGGAATAAAATTTATAGTAGCTGTCAAACTTGGTTTATCCCAAGCGGGATTGGTACTGTCTACATTCCATCCTCCACCTATTTCTACTAATGTAATATAAACTGGTTCATCTAAATCAACACCTGCACCTTCTGCATCAAGCATAAGGTTTGTTACCGTTATTGTGTAATCATGTGTCTCATTTTCTGAATAAGATTGAACTCCATCATCAGATGAAACCATCCAGTTAGAAATTTTTATCAGACCATCAACACTCGTTCCACTAGTATCTTCATCGGAAGTGACAGATACAGATACCTCTATTGAACCGCCCACTAATTCTTGGTGAGAAAGTTCTACTGTAATACAAGCTGACCTACTTTCTTCTGCACCTGCAGATAAATTATCTACTTCGCCACCCAAGCAGTTATCAACACTAGCTAAATGACCCGGTAGTGTTCCATCTGTACCATTCAGAGTTACACTTATTGTCAGATTATTGTGCGCTGCTTCCGTTACACTTGATATCTCTACAGTAAAAACTGCAGTGCCATTTTCAGAAGCGAAAGAAGTTGAATCCTCGTCACCACTAATTGTGGCTTGGAGATCTCCCTCTTCTGCACTTGCGACTGGCATAACTAAAACTGATGCAATCATAGCTAAAGTTGCTAAGATAACACCTAAAGTTTTCATGTTTTGTTCCATTATTTCACCTTTTTTGCGTTCTACATACCCTCATTCTAGGACTTAGGGTAACTTTAGGCATCATAGAACGTATTTAAATAGTTTCTGAAAAATTCAAGTACTATCTTTAAACAAGTTTTTTACAATCAAAATCAATTAGGAAACCTTTTATAGTTGTCTCATTAGCGAAGGACCCCGAGCTTATTATCGGGAAGTTGGTATAAATTTGAGAGAACATTCAAGATTTGAAAAAGCACGCGTAATAGGAGCTAGAGCCCTTCAGATTTCTATGGGTGCTCCAGTAGACATTAAAGTACCTAAGGACATTATAGATCCAGTACTAATTGCTCAGATGGAATATGATCAAGGCGTAATTCCAATTGATATAGTAGATCGCGAGAATAAGTGATTATTGAAGACGTTGCAATACGTAGAATTATTGATTCAAGAGGGAACCCTACTGTCGAAGCTGAGATTAGGACCAATTCGGGTTTTGGAAGAGCAGCTGCACCTGCTGGAGCTTCAACAGGAACTCATGAAGCTGTAGCTTGGCCGAATGGTGATGTTTCCAAAGGAATCAAATTTGCCGAAGAAAAATTAATGCCAGGATTAATTGGGGGAACCGTAGAAGATCAAAAATCCTTTGATAAGATTCTAAGAGAAACTGATGGAACAAATAATTTCCGAAATATGGGAGGAAATATTAGTGTAGCATTTTCATTAGCTGCCGCAAAAGCAGCTGCAAATTCTAAGAATATTAGTTTATATCAACATGTAGGCAATAAAACTGAATATTCACTTCCTGCACCAATGGCAAATGTTTTAGGAGGTGGAGCCCATGCAATTGGAGGAACTGACATACAAGAATATTTAGTTACTTCTTTCGATAAAGATATTAACACAGCTATTGAAGCAAATGCAATGGTTCACAAGAAAGTAGGCTCATTGTTAAAAGACAAATTCCCTAATATTGCATTAGGTAAAGGAGATGAGGGTGCTTGGGTTGCCCCTTTGAAAAATATTGAAGCTCTTGAATTGGTAGTTAAAGCTGCAAATCAAATTGAACAAGAAACGGGCGTAGAAATTAGACCGGGACTAGATATTGCTGCAAGTGAATTTTACCATAATGGAAAGTATAAATATAAAGAACAAACTTTAACGGCGGAACAACAAGTCGATTTTGTATTGGGAATGATAGAAGAATATAATTTACATTCTGTTGAAGACCCACTTGATCAAGAAGATTTTGAATCGTGGGCGCTTTTAACTGAACAAACCGATGCATTAATTATAGGTGATGATCTATATGTTACCAACACTGAACGATTAAAAAAAGGTATAGAAATGAATTCAACAAATTCCATTTTGATTAAGCCCAATCAGATAGGCACCTTAACTGACACAATTAATGCAGTAGAATTAGCTAAACAAGCAGATATGGCTACCGTTATTTCACATCGCAGTGGTGAGACAACTGATACAACCATTGCTCACTTAGGTGTAGCTTTCGATTCGCATGCAATTAAAACAGGAATCATGGGTGGTGAAAGGATTGCAAAGCTTAATGAACTGGTCCGAATCAGCGAGGAACTCTGATGACTGAAGTCGAAGCAAAAGAACTGCTCATTGACGAGGATACTTTCCTCACTTGTGGAGTCCATATTGGAACAAAACAAAAGAGCAAAGACATGGAACCTTACGTATACAAAGTAAGAGATGACGGATTACGAATACTTAATGTAAATAAAACCTCAGAAAAGATTACTGAAGCTGCTAATTTCCTCAAAGAATATGAACCAAAAGATGTTTTAGTTGTTTCTGCAAGACAATATGGTTGGAAACCTGCAAAGAAATTTGCAGAAAATTGTGGATTTACATGTATTGCTGGAAGATTCACACCAGGTAGATTAACAAACCCTGAAATGCAATTCTTCATAGAACCAAAAGTTATCATTCTCACTGACCCTGCTGCTGATGCTCAAGCATTTAGAGAGGCCATAAACATTAGCGTTCCTGTAGTAGCTATGTGTGATTCTAATAATTTAACTACAGATATTGATATTGTAATACCAGGCAATAACAAAGGAAGACGTTCCCTTGCCTTAATTTATTGGTTAATGGCAAGAGAAATATTAAGAATTAAAGGTGAACTTAGTGCTGATGAAGAACTTGATGAAACCATTGATGATTTCGAAGCACCACTAATTTAAGCATAGAGTTTTCTTTTTAACTGCAAACCCATAGGGCATTAGTGTGGTTATTCGAACTCCTATATTTTGTATACTTTTTTGTTAGATTAAGGCTTGAAACTGGCTTATACACTAAAGAAGAATACAAGAAATTAATAACTATTAGAGCCCGGAAGCTTTCCAAACGATATAATATGAAAATATATGTCCATGGAAAACCTCAACCTGGTTTTTTAGCTGCAAACCATACTAGTTATCTTGATCCAGTAGTTGTACTCGCTCTAAAAGCAGGAGGTGCAGTCTCCAAAATAGAAGTAAGAGATTATCTTCTTTTTGGCGCTATTGCTGAAAAAGTAGGAATGTTATGGGTTAAACGTGAAAATAAAAAATCCCGAACTGGAGTTATAAATCAATTAAACCAATGGAATGCAGTGAAAGATCCCCTATGGATTTTTCCAGAGGGGACGACGTCACCTTATGGGAATTTAGGTCCATTCAAAATGGGGGTGTTCAAAGCTGCAGAAAATACAGGACACCTGATACAACCTCTAGTTTTCTGTTATGATAATCCGCTAGTGGATTGGGGAAGCACTGGAAAGGAAAAGGACCTCTTCCGCAGTATCATTGACTTTTACAAAGATAATATCAGAACAAATGTCTACTGTTTCTGGATGGAGCCTATGAAAGTAGAACCTGGACAGGCTAAAGCTGTTGCAGATGAATTGCATAAAAAAATGTTAATATACCTTAAACATTTTGAGAGGCCTCGAAATGAGTAAAAAACGCTGGGAAGAAGAGACACTAAAGCCAACATTAGACAATTATCCTGAGAGAGATGAAGTTAAACTAGACGAGAGAGAACGTCTTAACACTCCAAGTGATATTTCTAATAATGAACCTGAATTTCCTGGAAAGTATCCATATACAAGGGGAATACACGCAACTGGTTATAGAGGTAAATTGTGGACAATGAGGCAGTATGCTGGGTTTGGCACTGCTAAAGAAACAAACGAAAGATTTAGATATTTACTTTCTGAAGGACAAAATGGCCTCTCTGTAGCTTTTGATTTACCTACTCAAATTGGTTATGATAGCGATGATCCCATTGCTATGGGTGAAGTTGGAAAAGTTGGTGTTGCTATTGATTCTATTGAAGACATGGAAATGTTATTTCATGAAGTTCCATTGAACAAAGTTTCGACCAGTATGACAATTAATGCTCCAGCCTCAATTCTCTTAGCAATGTACCTTGCTACTGGTAAAAAACAAGGAGTTGCACAACATAAACTAAGAGGAACTATTCAAAATGATATTTTAAAAGAATACATAGCTCGTGGAACCTATATTTTTCCTCTTAAACAATCTATGAGATTAACTACCGACGTATTTGAATATTGTTCTAAAAAAGTACCAAAATGGAATACTATTTCAGTTTCAGGATATCATATAAGAGAAGCAGGATGTACTGCAGAACAAGAATTAGCATTTACTATTGCTAATGGAATTGCATATGCTGAGGCTGCTGTACAAAAAGGATTAGATATTGATGATTTTGCACCGCGAATGACGTTTTTCTTTAATGGACATAATGATTTTCTGTATGAAATTGCAAAATATCGAGCTGCTCGTAAAATTTGGGCAAATATAATGAAAGAGAGATTTGGAGCCAAAAGTGAAAAATCAATGATACTAAAATTTCACACACAAACCGGTGGTTCAACTTTAACTGCACAACAACCTCACAATAATGTAGTTAGAACGGCAATACAAGCCCTATCTGCAGTTTTAGGAGGCACTCAGAGCCTACATACAAATGCTCTTGATGAAGCACTCGGACTTCCGTCTGAAAAAGCTGCAAAAGTAGCACTCAGAACACAACAGATAATAGCTGAAGAATCTGGAATACCATATACTATTGATCCTTTAGCAGGTTCTTATACCATTGAAGCCATGACACTGGAATTGTATGATAATAGTATGGCACTAATTAATAAAATCGATGATCATGGAGGAATGGTCAATTGTATTGAAGAAGGATGGGTACAATCTCAAATTATGGATTCAGCATACAAATATCAGCAGGAAATTGAAACTAATAAAAGAACAATAGTTGGAGTTAACAGGTATTTGGAAGAAGAAACTGATAATACCGAAGAAATAACGAAATTGAATGAACGTTCTATAAAAAATCAAATAAAAAAATTATCAATACTAAGAAAAGAACGACCAAAAATAAAAGATTATTTAGACAAAATTGAACAAAAAGCAAATACCGATGAAAATTTAATGCCTTACATAATTAAAGCCGTAAGTGCGAAAGTTACTATTGGTGAAATTTGCAACTCACTTCGTAAGGTATGGGGCGAATATAGACCTAAGGATATTATCTAATTCTCAAGTAATTTTATGTAATGCCTTGTCAGTCATGAATATAGTGGCGAAGCTAGGCTAGTTTGGTTAAACTGGGGGATTGTGGTTCCCTCGTCCCGGGTTCAATTCCCGGGCTTCGCCCCATTTCTTATATTGGTTAACTGTTTAGGCAATCAGAATGAAAGTTATATTATACCAAAAACATCTAACTGGAAGGCTAAAACATATGGCCATTGAAGTAAAAGATAACCAAATTTTTACTGAATGGTGGACTTCAAAAGACGAAGAAGATGGCAAAAAACAGAACACAAAAGAAACTATCACCGGGAAAAATAAAGGACGATCTAATGAAACTTCAGATAATGAACAGGCTATTTTGGAATTTGAAAGGAAAGTTAAAAAGAAAAAAGAAGAAGGATATGTTGAAAATCGAGAAGATGCGGTTATTGGCGAAATAGCTATAGTGAGCTCAATCTTGACTCAAGCTTTTGCCCCTTCTAAACCAATTAGTAAGTTAAAAGAAAATGATGAACCATATGACGGAAACTGGTTAGCTGAAAGAAAACATAATGGTTCTTGTATTCTTTTACACAATACTGGAGATGAGCAAATAGGATATACACGAAGAATAAAACCAATAACTGAAATTCTAAGTGTTGTTCCACAAATTCAAGAATCTCTGAAACTACTACCTGATGAATCTCTAGTTATTGGTGAATTAGTAGCTATTGATTCAAAAGGAATCGAAGATCCAAAAATTCTCAAAGCCGTAACCACCGAAACCACTACTGAAGCAAAAGCATTGGCAAAATATAACGCACTAATTGATGAAGATTACAAATTTGAATACAACGTTTTTGATGTTATTTTCTGGAATGGAGAAGATGTTACTGAATTACCATTTACTGAAAGATTAGAATTAACAAGTATATTTGGAAAACGTGAAATCTCCATATTTACTGAAGAAATGGTAAATAAAGCTACTGAAAAAGATTGGGAAGGGTTTATACTTCGAAGACCTGAAGATGTAATTACTTTCACTATGAATGGAAAACCAAAAAGAAAAGGATCATACAAATTCAAATTTGTTGAAACTACTGATTGTATAGTTACAAAAATTTGTCCAGGTTCAGGTAAACATGAGATCCGCTTTGCTAGGTTCAGATTAGCCCAATATGAAAATAGTCCCTTTTTTGATGAACCAGTTCTTGTTGATTGTGGATGGGCTGGAGGTGGAAGATTAGGTGAAGAGAATATGGACCTTATAACTGCAGATTTAATCCAAAAAGGATATGAACTGAAGAAAAATAATCTTGAAGAAAAAGATTGGTTTGCAGTTGAACTAGAGTACCAAAGTCGGCAAAGTCGAAACGATAAAGGTCAACTTTGTTTTGAATTTCCAATTATTGTAAGAACAAGAGAAGATAAACCTCTAAATGAATGTGAAGTTTAGATATCACTTACTAAAATTTCTGATTCTTCACCTGTTTCTAAGTCTTTAATCTTAACCATTTTACGAGACCATTCCTCAGGTCCAACTAGAACTAAACGTTTAGCTCCAATACGTTCAGCATGTTTGAAGGCCCACTTCATTTTCTTATTTTCCAGAACTAAATCGACCATTCTTTCTGAATCTCTTAGAGATGCTGCAACCATAACTGCAATATCTCTTAACTCAGGAGACAACGATATTACTATATCTTCAATACCGCTTAATAATTCAGGCATTAGACCTTTTTCAGAAAGTAATTCCATAATCACCATATCGCCAAAGCCAAAACCTGTTGCAGGTAAATCTTTACCACCTAAAGTAGAAAGAAGTTTGTCATATCTACCCCCTCCACAAATAGCTCTAAACTTACCTTCTCTATCATGAACTTCAAAAACTGAACCTGTGTAATATGCAAGACCTCGGACGACAGATGCATCAAATTCAACCCACTCAGACATCCCATAAGATTCTATAGCATTCAAAAGAAAATTAAGCTCAGATACAGCCATACTATCTCCTTTGAGAGCATTCTGTAAATCTGCCATATCCTTAATCCCTAAAATTGATTGAATCGTGCTTATTGTCTTAGAATCATGACCTAAATCAGATAATTGTTCCTCCACGATATTTGAAGAAAGCTTATCCATTTTATCTACAATAATACATGTTTTAGCAAAATTATCGCCTTTAATATCTAAAGATCCCAAGACTTCCTCAAGAACTTTTCGATTACTAATACGAATAACTAAATCTTCAGCCGTTAAACCTACACCTTCAAAGAATGTCACTAAAACTGATATTAATTCTGCATCGGCAGTTATTTCAGTAGTTCCCCAAATATCTACATTCCATTGATAATGTTCTCTTCCTCTACCTTTTTGAGTTCTTTCATAGCGCCAACATTGAGGAATTGAAAACCATTTGATTGGCATTGCCAAGCCTCCAGCTCGTGCCATAACCATGCGAGCCAATGAAGGAGTCATTTCAGGGCGCAAAGCAACCTTACGATCTCCTTTATCTTGGAAATTATATAATTGCTGAGTTATCTCTTCTCCTTGTTTTCGAGTATATAATTCTTCATGTTCCAAAACGGGTGCATCATATTCTTCAAAACCATGTAAAAGAGCAGCATATGTGAAATTATCAAACAACCAATTACGTAATCTCATGTCTTCTGGATAAAAATCCCGAGTGCCACGAACGCCTTGATTCACATTAGGTTATTGGAGGTAGAAGTTAAGTGCTTTGGGCACAGGGGCAAAGTTATAGAACTACTGCGATAGGAGTTTAATGGGGACTTCTGAAAAAATTAATGAACTCGAGAAAAAACTTGAGAAGATTTCACGTGGAGACCCAGAAAGAATTGATAAACAACACAATGCTGGAAAGATGATTGCAAGAGAACGTGTTGTTGCATTACTTGATCCAGAATCATTTGTTGAACTAGATGCAATGGTAAAGCATAGGAACTCTAATTTTGGGTTAGAGAATAAGAGACCTGAAGGTGATGGAGTTATTACTGGACATGGTACTATCAACGGCCGTACCATCTATGTCTTTGCTCAAGATTTTACAGTTTTTGGAGGTGCACTTGGAGAAGCACATGCTAAAAAAATCTGTAAAGTTATGGATATGGCCGTGAAAACAGGATGTCCGATTATTGGACTAAATGATTCGGGGGGGGCTCGTATCCAAGAAGGTGTTGTTAGCTTAGGAGGATATGCTGAAATATTTTACAGAAATGTAGCTTCGTCAGGAGTTATACCACAATTTTCTTTAATCTTAGGACCTTGTGCTGGAGGTGCAGTTTACAGTCCTGCAATAACTGATTTTACTATTATGGTAAAAGATACTAGTCACATGTTCATAACTGGCCCTGATGTTATCAAAACAGTCACTCATGAAAGTGTGTCTTTCGAGGATTTAGGAGGAGCTATGACTCACAACTCTATATCTGGTGTTTCTCATTTAGCTTGTGAATCTGAGGAAGATGCCTTTGATGCATTGAGAGAATTAATAAGTTATATTCCTCAGAATAATGCAGAAGGCGCTCCAATTACTGAATATATCAAAGAAGAAACTAAAGAAATTAAAGAACTTGATTCTGTTATTCCTAACAACTCCAATGAACCTTATGATATGTGCGATGTTATCAATTTAATTTTTGATGATAATTTGTTCGAATTACAGCCTCATTGGGCTAAGAATATAATTACTGGTTTTACAAGATTACGAGGGCACCCCGTCGGAATCGTTGCAAATCAACCTTTAGTCTTAGCTGGGTGTTTGGATATTGAGGCATCAACTAAAGCCGCTCGATTTGTACGCTTTTGTGATGCATTTAATATCCCTCTAATCACTTTTGTGGATGTACCTGGTTTCCTTCCAGGAACCGAACAAGAACATGGAGGAATTATTAGACATGGTGCAAAATTATTGTACGCTTTTTCTGAAGCTTCAGTTCCAAAATTAACAGTCATTACAAGAAAAGCGTATGGAGGTGCGTACGATGTTATGTCTTCTAAACATATACGAGCCGATCTAAACGTAGCCTGGCCAACTGCAGAAATTGCAGTAATGGGCTCAGAAGGTGCTGTAAACATAATATTTAGAAAAGAAATAAAAGAATCGGATGATCCGGAAAAGAGGCACAAAGAACTAACTGAAGATTACAAAGAAAAATTTGCCAATCCATATGTGGCTGCAGAGATGGGATATATTGACAGAGTGATTTTCCCAAGAGATACAAGAAAAGAACTATTGATTGCTCTTGAACGTTACGGAAATAAAAGAGAAGAACGACCTAAACGTAAACATGGAAATATACCGCTGTAAAATTTATTTATCGCACTCTGATAAAGATTAATGAGCAAGATATTAGAAGTTGGAAACAAAGCACCCGATTTTACAATCCCAAACCAAGATGGGAAATCTGTGAATTTAGATGATTTATCTGGTAAATGGACTGTAATTTATTTTTATCCAAGAGATGATACTCCTGGTTGTACGATAGAAGCAAAAGAATTTACCGAACTAAATGGAAAATTCAATGAGCATGGTGCTTCAATATATGGTGTAAGTCCTGATAATGAGGCTAAACACTGTAAATTTATTGATAAATACGAACTAAAGGTAGAACTTTTAGCAGATACCGAAAAGACTATGCTCTCTGAGTACGGTGTCTGGCAAGAAAAATCAATGTATGGTAAAACATACATGGGTGTTGTAAGAACAACATATTTGATTAATCCTAACGGAAATATCTCTGAAGCTTGGCCTAAGGTAAAGGCTAAAGGTCACGCGGAAGCTGTTTTGAATAGACTTATTGAATTGAAAGGATAAAATCCTTACATCATACCGCCCATTCCACCCATACCGCCCATTCCACCCATATCAGGCATGGCTGGCATTCCTCCACCACCATTCTCTCCAGGTATATCACAAACTAAAGTTTCAGTGGTTAAAACCAAACCAGCTATTGAACCGGCGGCTTGAATGGCATTTCGTGTGACTTTAACAGGATCTACAACTCCTGCTTTCATTAAATCTTCATAGACATTAGTTCTTGCATTAAATCCAAAATTACCTTTTCCTTCTCTAATCTTAGAAACAACAACTGAACCATCTTCACCGGCATTATCTGCGATTTGACGAGATGGAATTGCAAGAGCGTCTCTTACGATCTTAACTCCAACAGATTCCTCATCTGATAATTTACCGGCAAGTTTGTTAAGTGACTCTGCAGCTCGAAGAAGTGCGACTCCGCCACCAGCTACAACACCTTCTGCCATTGCAGCCCTAGTAGCATTCAATGCATCATCGACACGTGCTTTCTTTTCTTTCATTTCAGTTTCAGTAGCTGCACCAATCTCTAGGATTGCAACACCGCCGCTTAAACGTCCAACTCTTTTGTCGAGCTTTTCTTTATCCCATTTACTGGTAGAAACTTTTGCTTGACTTCTTAAAATTGCAACTCTATCATCTATATTTTTCTTTTCACCGCCACCAGAAATTATAGTTGTTTTATTTTTAGCTATAATTACTTTTTCGGCAGTTCCAAGATGCATTTCAGTAATATCTTTTAACTCTGAACCTTGATCTTTAATAATAACGGTACCACCTGTTAAAATGGCTAAATCTTCAAGTTGTTCACCTTGTTCATCTCCAAAACCTGGAGCTTTAACGGCGCAGGCTTTGACAACTCTGGAAGCTACATTCAGAACTAAGGTAGCCAATGCTTCGCCTTCTAAATCTTTAGAAACTATCAATAGTGGTGATTTACTTTGTTTAACGGCCACTTCAAGAGCTGGAATGAGATCTTGTGCAGATGAAATTGTATGATCTGTGAATAAAATTTTAGGATTTTCCAAGACACATTCTCTCTTTTCACGGTCTGTAATCATGTAAGGTGAAACATAACCCTTGTCAAATTCCATTCCTTCAACAACTTTGAGACTAGTTTCCATTGACTTTGCTTCTTCAACGGTTATAATTCCATCATGACCTACTTTTTCTACTGCGCTAGCAATCAAACTACCAATTTCTGAATCATTATTAGCTGAAATAGAAGCTACTTGCTCAATGACTTCTCCGGATTCAACAGGTTTAGATGCTGATTTCAATTCTGAAACAACAGCTTCTATGGCCTTATCAAAACCGCTTTTGAGATTTACAGGAGACATTCCTGCAGATACATTTCTTAAACCATATGCTGAAAGAGATTGTGCTAAAATTGCAGCAGTAGATGTTCCGTCCCCTGCTGTATCTTGTGCTTTACTTGCCACTTCCTTTACTAATTGAGCACCCATATTTTCGTATGGATCTGGTAGCTCTATATCTTTAGCTATTGTAACTCCATCATTAATAATTGTTGGACTTCCAAAAGATTTGTCCAATACTACAGTACGTGCTTTAGGACCTAATGTAACCTTAATTGCATCAGTTGCTGCCGTTATTCCATTTAACAACTTTTTTCTTGCTTCCTCACCATAAATCATCTGTTTTGCCATTTATTTACCTCACTTGACCTTTGCTTGAAGATCTTCTGATTTTACCAAAAGATAATCCCTATCTTCCCAGGTTAATTCTGTTCCTGCATATTTCTTGTATACTACTCTATCGCCAGACTTAACATTTTCTGAATCTGGGCCTGCTGCAACAACAATACCTACATTCATTTTTTCTCTGGCAGCTTCGGGTAGCATAAATCCGCTAGCTGTCTTTTCAGCAGCTTGTTCTAGTTCTATAAGAACCATCTCTCCTAAAGGTTCAATTCCAATCGACATTTTTTTTACTCCGCATTTGAGTTAGGCAAGCCCCTGTAGTGATAAATTTCACAAGCAGTAACCAACCTGAGGTTGTCTACCCCTGCCCCTATATAAAATTGATTATAAACCCTGTATTAAATCTAACAAAACTTTTCTTGGTTCTGATGATTTAACAACACCAGATGCCAATAAAATCCCTTCAGAACCTAATGATATGGCTTTTGAGACATCTGTTTGATTTTTAACGCCAGCACCACAGAGAACCGAAATATCCGAATTTATCTTTTTAACGAGTTCAACTGTATCTGATATTATCTCAGGCTTAGCAGTTGAAACTGAAATATCACCACCTATTAGTTCAGGAGGCTCGACTGCAATCATATCTGGATTTAGATGTGCACCTTTCTCTGAAGATTCTAAATCTGCAGTACAAAGAACTGTTAACAACCCAAGTTCCTTACAACGATTTATTGTTTTTTCAATCTCTTCCCAACTCATTTGACACTCTGCGTGATTTACCAAAGTACCAACTGCGCCTGAATATCTGACTGCTTCAGGTAATATTGAACCTGTATGTGAACCATAATTTACGCCATCAACATGTTGTGCGAATATTGGGATTTTTAGATTATCACTAAAATCTACCAAGTCAATTGCAGATACAGCTGCTGCTAAGTTTACATTGTGTTCTATAGAAATTTCTTCCATTATTTTACATAAATCAAAACCATCTGCACCATAACCTTGCTCGTACGCTTTTAGGTTAACAATTATGATTGGAGAACCATTACTCATAATATCCCATGAAACACGCATTTAATGACTCTTTGGGAATCATTATAAAATAATGCCAACAATGCCCATACGTGTCTATTGATAATAATAATAAAATTCTAGTAACTGGCGCTGCAGGTCAGATTGGAATCGAATTGACGGCTGCGCTTAGAGAGAAGTATGGTACAGAGAATGTTATAGCCATAGATATAAGAGAAACCGAAATAGCAAAAAAAGGACCATTCAAAATATGTAATGTTTTAGATCTTAATAAATATAAAAAAATAGTAAATGACAATGATATTGGAACTGTATATCATTTAGCAGCTATATTATCAGCTACTGGAGAAAAAAATCCGAAACTCTGTTTTGATATCAATATGAATGGACTTCAAAATGTTTTAGAAGTGGCTAGAGAATATAATCAAAAAATATTCTGTCCGAGCTCAATTGCCGTTTTCGGACCAGATGCACCAAAAAAAGATACGCCTCAAAATGTAGCTTTGAACCCAACAACAGTTTATGGTTTAACTAAAGTATCTGGAGAGTTACTGTGCGATTATTATTTCAATAAATATAATGTTGATGTTAGAGGAATAAGATATCCGGGATTAATTAGTTGGAAAAAAAGACCAAGTGGAGGAACCACTGATTATGCTGTCGAAATTTATTTTGAAGCCACTCAAAAAGAAAACTATCAGTGTTTTGTAAATGAAGAAACGAAATTACCAATGATGTATATGCCTGATGCAATTAGAGCAACTCTGGAACTAATGAAAGCTCCATTAGAGTCTCTAAAACATCATTCCAATTACAACCTATCTGGAATGAGCTTTACAGCTTTGGAACTTGTAGAAGCAATTCAGAAAATAATCCCTAATTTCGAATGTAACTTCAAACCAGACCATCGTCAGGAAATTGCAGATTCATGGCCTATCTCAGTAAATGATGACGCTGCAAGAGAAGAATGGGGATGGAAACCACGTTTTAATCTCACGAGTATGACTAAGGATATGCTGAAAAATTTGAGGAATTTAAATGAGTAGTCCGACAAATTGGATGAAAAAAGAATATGAAGATTTAGTCAAAAAAGGATTTGATTGGAAACCTCCCGTAATTAGTGGACCATCAACTGGAAGAACTATTATTGACGGTAAAGAAAGAATCATGTTATGTGCAAATAATTATCTTAGTCTGAGTAATCATCCTAAAGTCAAACAAGCTGCTATAGATGCAGTAAAATCTCATGGAGCTGGAAGTGGAAGTGTCAGGCCTATTGCGGGTAACATGGATATTCATAATGAACTTGAAGATACAATTGCGAGATTCAAGAATCGCGAGGCAGCATTGTATTACCAAACTGGATTTGCTGTAAATTCAGGATTGATTCCTCAATTAGCTGGAAAAAAAGATTCGATTATTTCAGATCAGCTTAATCACGGCTCTATCATAGACGGAGTAAGATTATCTGGTGTCAAAAAAGAAAATCGTACAATTTATGCTCATAATGACATGGGAGAATTGGAAGATAGATTAAAAGAAGCCACTAAAAAAAGTGAAAAAACTTTGGTCATAAGTGACGGAGTATTTTCTATGGATGGAGATATTACTCCTTTAGATAAAATAACAAAATTAGCGATAGAATATGGAGCAATGACATACATTGATGACTGTCATGGAGAAGGCGTACTAGCTGGTGGAAGAGGAATCGGAGCTCACTTTGGAGTTGAGGATGAAGTTGACATGGAATCTGGATCTTTCTCCAAAGCATTTGGAGTCGTGGGCGGCCTTGTTGCTGGTGAGAAACATATGGTTGATTATGCTTTTAATAAGTCAAGAACAATGTTACTCTCTGGTTCGGCACCTCCTGCAACCATTGCAGCATGTAAAGCCTCGATCGAAGTTTTAGAAACTGAACCTGAACATGTTGAGAAATTATGGGCAAACACCGAATATTTCAGAAAAGAAATACAATCAATGGGCTTTGACACTGGCGT
>JAPYSW010000044.1 GCA_029936395.1 Candidatus Poseidoniia archaeon | reverse complement strand
GAATGGAGGGCGTTCATCGTATATTCATTATACTGAACCTTATCCTGAAATGGTAGATTTATCACATATTAATTCGGACCTAGTTGGTAAAAGACATTTGATATCTGCGGCCGTTGAAGTATTATCAACAAACGTAGGGACTGGTATGATTTATGTTATTGATAATACAGATTACGAAATCATAAATGGTAATTTACGTTTTCTTCCAAAATTGATTGGAGATTGGGAAATTCCGACATCAGGTATGCATTGTTTTGGAGAGTCATGTGAGGCGCATGCAAATGGTGAAGAATGGCTACTTTTTAGTCCTCACAACTTAGATTCCGGCTATTTTATTACAGATGAAGAAAAACCAGATCAAAGTTATGGAGGTGGTTGGGATGGTAGATTATATATTTCTCATTACCATGGAGGTCTTTGGGTTGTTGACATTGAAACTATAGTAGCTACAGGCAATGATATTGATAGAAACAATTCACATCTAAAATCTACTATTGGATTCATTTTACCGCAAAATGGCGGATATGGCGAACCTTTAGATTCTAATTTCTATGATTTTGGTTGGATTCCTTTCTTGTGGGCTGCTGAATATCATGATGGTTATACTTATCTTTCATGCATAACATCAGGATTATATATTGTACAATTGGATTTAGATATTCCCTATATTGAAGATGGTTCTTCTACTGATGATTAATTTCCTGCTAATCTTTTAACAGATATAATTTGTTGCGGTTTGTTTGGTCTATCCATATGGCCAGTCTTGCAATTCTCTATCTTTTGCACTGTATTCATTCCATTAGTGACTTTACCAAATATAGCATGTGCACCATCAAGCCATGGAGTTGCTACAGTTGTTAAAAAGAATTGTGAACCTCCAGTATTACGGCCGGCATTAGCCATAGAAAGGACACCCGGTACATTGTGTTTTAAATCATCGTGGAATTCACAATTTATTTGATATCCTGGGCTTCCCGTTCCAGCTTTTGGATTTTTAGGATCCTTAGAGTTTGGACATCCACCTTGTAGCATAAAATCTTTGATTACTCTATGAAAGTGTAATCCATTGTAGAAGCCTTTATCAACTAATTTTAGAAAATTATCTACAGTTTTAGGCGCTTTGTCATCGAATAATTCGATTGTTATGTCTCCAGCACTTGTTCTCATTAATACGGTAGTCATGTTTATACGATTAGAAAGGCCTCAAAAAAGTTGACCCTATTATTTTAACAATAACCGTTTTGTGATGATTATGTGGAAGACCCCGTAAATACTTCAGAATTTTGGGAAGCTTGCTATGAGTCTGAAATGGATGGTTGGGACTTAGGTGGCCCAACTCCTGTTTTTGAAAGGTTAGCTTCAGAATTACCTAAAGGTAAAATATGCGTTATTGGATGTGGTCGTGGCTATGATGCAGTAACATTTGCAAAGGCGGGTTTTGATGTTACAGCAATTGATTTTGCAGAAACTGCAGTAATGTCAACACGTGAAAGAGCAAGAAACGCTAATGTTGAATTACGAGTTCTTCGGGAAAATATTTTTGAGCTCCCAGAAGAGTTGTATGGTCAATATGATTACATTATGGAATATACTTGTTTCTGTGCCATTAGTCCAGAACGTCGTTTTGAATATGATCGAGTTGTTTGGCAATTGTTAAAAACAGAAGGGAAACTGTTGGGCCTTTTTTTACCATTAGATAAAGACTTAGAAGAAGGTGGCCCTCCTTGGGGTGTAAAAATTAGTGAATTGCATAAACTCTTTGGTTTGCATTGGAATTTAGAGCATGAAGAAATGCCTAAAGAATCTATTGATAGAAGAGCTGATCGTGAGATATTGATGGTCTGGTGTAAGAAATGAAAAATTTTGAAAAACTAACTGAAGATAATTTTCTTAATCTGAAAATAAAAGAACACAGTGGTAAGTCGTTAATTGTATTTTCAGCAGATTGGTGTCCTTATTGTATTACCTTTTTTAATAATTTAAAAGAATATGGTGAGATTGAGTCAATATTTATTGCCGATATTACTGATGTTGAATCAAAATTATGGAATGCTTTTGATTTAGACGTAATTCCTACGATGGCTATTTTTGAGGAAGGAAATTTAGTAAAAAGATGGGATGGGATTGTTGGCCAAGGTTTAACTATCAACGATATTGAAGGCGCTAATTTATTTTTTTCGAAACTTTAGGTTGAATATAGCCGTTATTGCTATAATTATTACACTAAGTGGTGTTTCTAGATAATTAAGTTCTTTTATTTGGTTTATGAGGTTAGAATCTTCAGTTTGGTTTGTTTGGTTATAGTTTATTTTTGGATTTTCTTCAGGTTCTTGTATTTCTATCGAATTTACAAGCCAGAATTCATCAGCAATTTGCATATCGCTATTTCTTATAAATTTATAGTTTATACTGGTCTCGGTTGCTTCAAACAAAGTATATCCATATGCTACTTCTCTATATGCTGACCACAGAGGTTGAGGTTCTTCTAAACCATCATATGTAGATCTACCTGCCATTCCTGCAACTATGTGGATTGTAGCTCCTGGCTTATAAAAAGGGTTATCTAGATTTCCACTATTGTTTGAATACACATTTTCTTCAAAAACAGGATATGTTCTTTCATAATGATGGTCATGTCCCCAAATTGCAAGGTCGACTTGATAATCAAAGAGAAGGCCTTCCATAGCTTCTCTAAATTCGATTTCACTTCCATGTCCCTCCCCATCGCCATTTGAGCTGTACATTGGCCTATGTGCAAATATTACAATCCAAGGATAATTTTCTCTATTGTTATTAGCATCTTCCAAATCATTTTTAAGCCAAGTATGTTGTGTACTTCCTGGTTCATAATCGTGTTCAGATGAAATTGAAACAAAATGTATAAACTCAAAATCAAAACTATACCAGAAACTATTTTGGCCGGGATTGAAAAATCTACTTTCATAAGCATCAAAACCATAAGGTTCAGCATCTTCTTCATGGTTTCCAGGGGCATACATATGTGGGCATTCGGAAGTCAAACTTTCAATTTGATTTTGGTATTCGTCCCAAACACTTTGATCTCCTATACCATTACCTGAACCTGCACCATTTGCATAAGAGATATCACCAGGATGTATAACTAAATCAAGATTTTCATTTTCCATATTGCTAGTTGTTTCTTGTGCATTACTTGATGTTCCATGATCAGCAATAGCCCCTATTGTGATTTTATCAGGATTCTTTTCTAACGTTTTGAATGAATAAACACTACTCCATTCTCCCTCTCCACCTACACGATAATAATAAGTCGTATTTGGATTTAAATTAGATAACAAGGTAGTGTGTGTGCATGTAGTCCATAGATACATATCATTATTTCCATTTTCAGATAGATTTAGATTTTCGTTATCAATTCCGTATTCTACAATATTATCAGATGGGCAGAAGGCACTAGTATCTTCTTCAGTGCCCCATTGAATCACCATTTCAGTAGGTGTTCCTGTTGTAGCAAGATGTACTTGTTCAGGTTCTGCAGCTTCTCCATTTATTGAGATAATAATTGTGGAAAAAATAAAAATTAAAAGTAATTTATTCCACCTCATCAAATTAGTTAATTATGTACTATGATATAATATTTTTACAATATTACTCTGGGTTCTTCTTTAACTGTATTTAGTACTAATGAGGTATTACTCCGTTCTATATGTTTTTGAGATAATGTAGTTTTTATGAAGAAATCCATTTCTTGTCTATTCTTAAATCTAGCTAAAATTAAAGAGTCCCACTCTCCAGTCATGTCATAAACTCCAAAAACTTGTGGATGTTTAGCTATAGAATCTTGTAAATCCATTATCTTTCCTTTGCTAATTCGAAGATTAATTATGGCTGTCAAATTAAATCCAACTTTTTCGGGGTTGAGTTCAGCATAATATCCTCTTATTATTTTTTCTTTTTCAAGATTTTTGATATGACTGTTTACAGTGCCTAGTGCAGTGCCAGTTGAGGTTGCAAGCTCTCTTTGTGAAGCTTTTCCATTTCTGTTTAAACAACGCAAAAGTTCAATATCTTTAGGTTTAAGGTTCATTAAATGAACATATGTTCAGCCCATATATAAATTAATAGGTATAATTATATTTATTCTATGATTAATAGTTAATAGTGTCAATACTTACGATTTTCTTATATACTATGTTTCAAATAAGGTATTAGTGGTAATTATGAGTAAAGCAAAACTTGAATACATTTGGTTAGATGGTTATATCCCAACTCAGAATATGAGAAGTAAAACTAAAATTATAGAAGATTTTAGTGGTAAGTTAGAAGATTGTCCGGTTTGGTGTTTTGATGGTAGTTCAACAAAACAAGCTGAAGGCAATTCTTCAGATTGTTTATTGAAACCAGTTGCAATTTATCCTGATCCAATGAGGGAGAATGGTTATTTAGTGATGAATGAAGTTTTGAATCCAGATTCAACACCACATGAGTCTAATTGTAGAGCATTAATTGATGATGATGATAACGATTTTTGGTTTGGTTTTGAACAAGAATACTTCATTATGGATGTGGATACACAATTGCCTTTAGGTTTCCCGCTTGGTGGATATCCAGGTCCTCAGGGTTTGTATTACTGTTCAGTAGGTGGGAAAAATACACATGGTAGGCATATTGTTGAAGAACATGCAGATATATGTTTGGAAACAGGAATAAATTTTGAAGGTATAAACCAGGAAGTGGCTTGCGGCCAATGGGAATTCCAATTATTTGCTAAAGGGGCTAAAAAAGCAGGTGATGAGATATGGATTGCCCGATACCTTTTAGATAGATTAACTGAAAATTATGGCTATTATATTGAGTATCATCCTAAACCAATTAAGGGAGATTGGAATGGCTCAGGAATGCATGCAAATTTTTCGGACACAACGTTACGAACCTGTGGTGATGAAAAAATTTTCCAGAAAGTTTGTGAATCATTCGGTAGAAATATTGAAAAACATATCTCAGTTTATGGTGCTGATAACGATCAAAGGTTAACAGGAGCTCATGAGACTCAATCAATCAATGAATTCTCTTATGGAGTTTCAGATCGTGGAGCTTCGATAAGAATACCTATAGGGACTGTAGAAGATGGTTGGAAGGGTAGACTTGAAGATAGACGTCCAGCTTCAAATGCAGACCCTTACAAAATTGCATCAGTAATAATAACAACAACGAAATCAGCATACTAATTTCGATTTATGGTGGTGGCCCCACCCGGATTTGAACCGGGGTCAATGGCTCCCAAAGCCACAAGGATACCAAACTACCCCACAGGGCCACAAATATTTCACTAAAGGGGGTTGATTTAAGGACTCTTGGTTATTTCAAAGTGAGGTCTGATTTTAGTATCTCCAATTCCCTCAACACGATATGGTTTCTCCCCAATTGACTTGAATCCACACTTCTCTAGAACAACTTGCGGAGATTTATTTTCTTTGTGAGTGGCGGCCCAAATTCTTTCTAGGTTTAATTCGTTAAATCCAAACCTTTTTATTTTTTCGATAGCTTCGAAGGCATAACCCTTATTCCAATATTTTTTTCCTATCCAACATCCAATTTCACCCCTTAATGTAATTTTCAAACTACCTATTAAATTACCACTATATTTTTTAGTAAGTGCAAAATGATGTTTTTCTTTAGACCCAATATTAAGCCACCAAACGGCATGCTTTTCCAAGTAAGGAAAAGGAAGTTCAATCCATTCAGTTACAGTTTTATCATTAAGTAAAGAAATTAATTCTTTTTTATCATTTAAATCAAATTTACGAAGAATTAATCTTTTAGTCTTCATCATCAATCATCTCAGCATCTTGTACTTCAGGTTTCGAGAGATCAAGGATTACTTCTTTGCCTTTTTTTGGTCTTTGATAAATAATGTCCGTATCTAGTACAGTTTCCG
>JAPYSW010000043.1 GCA_029936395.1 Candidatus Poseidoniia archaeon | reverse complement strand
ATTGCTCCCACGGGCTTTCCAGGCCCGCGCTATACCAGGCTAAGCGACCTCGGCTGACTTCCTTCACACAGTGGGGGGGTTTTAGAATTAATGAGGGGATACGTTTATTATGAGACCTTGCAGCTGAAAGGATATCTTTGAGGTGTGATTTTTGGACGAACAAGAAAGAATAATTCAGGAGAAAAAGAAAAACTTGAAGCTGAGAACAGCCTCTGTAATCGCAATGCTCAAAGCGACATATTATCCGGGACATTCAACAACGGCTAAGCGTGTTATTGAAAGACATTTAATTAGAGAATTTGGTTTAAAACCTCGGCAGGCAACATATCACGGCAGTCACGTTATCGAAGCTTTACATAACAAAGGCATTATCGAACATGTGCCAGAAGATACAGCCCGTAATGCACTCTTTAAGATTAATTTAAGAGTTTTAATGAAATATAAAGTCTAAGTTAGTTCAGTTGCTATTTTTTCTAATACTATTCTTGAAAGATTATTTTTTGTTCCAGTAATCCAGTTTGTATTTTTCTTATCAACAATTGCAGCCTTACTACTTTCTGAACCCATAGCATCAGAATAATTGGCTATTACACAATCTGAATTTTTTAGTAACACATTAGCTTTTTTTAATAATTCACTATCGTTGATTTTAGATCCTAATTTGAATGAATAGAGAGGTCCGTTGTGTTTCTTGCGAATACTTCCTAATATCTTAGGAGCTTTCTTCATTTTAAGAGTAATTGCTTTAGTTGAATCTATTTTTCCTTTGGTATATTCAGGTACAAAATCAGACAATGCAGCAGGCACAATAATCGCATCGTATTTTTCCATTACATCTATTCTTTTTTTTAAATCGTTTAGAGTTCCAAATCTAGAAGTATTAATCCATTCACCAGTTTTGTGTGTAGCGTTACCTAACCATAGGTCTACTTTAGCACCAATTGAAAAAGCAGTTTCAGCTAAAGATTTAGCCATAAATCCACTTGATTTATTTGTAATAACTCGAACATCATCAATGGGCTCACTACTCCCTCCCCCAATAACTAATATTTTTTTTTGACGTAATGATTTTGGACCTGCCATTTTACAAACTTCAGCCACTAATCGTTCTTTTGATGGTAATTTAGCTTTATTTTCAACCATGATAGGTTCTACTATATTTGCAAATTTCTTAACTGCTTTCATATTCTTTTGGACAATATCTGAATTAGCCATATTTTCGTCCATTGCAGGTGCAACAATCATTGGTGTTTTTGCTCCAATACAAGTTAGTGCAACTAGCATAGGCGGATTATCTCCAATCCCATTAACCATCTTACCGAGACTTGTGGCACAGCATGGTGCAATAATTAGTAAATCAGCTTCATGACCTGCAATAACATGTTCAACTTGCCCAGTAATTTCCTTAATAATTGGTTTTCCACAAGCGAACTCAAGTGCCTTTTCACCAACTAATTCTAAAGCAGCTTTGTTAGCAACTATTGTGACATTTGCACCATATCTAAGTAATTCTCTTGTAATTCCTACAGTTTCAACACATGATACCGAACCCGTTATTCCTAACCAAATATTTTTTCCTTCGAGATAGTCACCTTTACGTTCTACATTATTAGCTGGATGGTTTTGGTTCATTACTTCTCCGCAAGTTGCTTAATAGTTTTCTTATATTTACCTAATATAAGTTCTGTTTGAGTTTCAATTTTTTGCCAACCTCTTTTGAGTGATCCCTTACGTAAATGGAATGCACTAGTTGGAGGGCCGCCATCTGCAGCCCTACACCTTTCAATTAATCCTAACGAAATTAGGCGATTGAGATGCCTGTATGCCGTCGGCCTTGTTGTTTCAATCCATGCTGCAATTTCTTCAGCAGTCCAAGCTCTATCTGGTCTTTGAAAAAAGCATTCATCTATAATCTTGTAAGGCATAGATTCAGTATAAGGATGATGATGGCTTGATAATAATCCAATACCTCTTCCTAAGGCTCCTAGGTCCATTTCGTAGTTCTTATCATTCGGTTGTATTTCTCTTAAATCAATTTCAAAAGATTCTTCTTTATCTAATATAATCATTCCTTCAGGTATGATGTCTTTTGCTTCTTTTAATTTTTTATTTAAATTATTAATAATTTCCCGATATGTATTCAAGCAGGTACGTGCTCGATTTTCCACCCCACTCCAAGCTTTTTCTAAATCATAATGCCATAATCTTACTTTTTTAGGATCTTCAGCTTTGCCTGGGAAATCTTCTGTTAAAAATCCAACTTCTCTTAACCACTGTAAATGTCTGTAAATTCCTTGTAGTGGTACTCCTAATTCTTTAGCAATTTCTGAAGTTGTCCACGACTTTTCAGGTGCTGGAATCAAACATTTTGTAAATAATAAAATTCCAGTTTTTGTCCTTTTAGTTTTTCTTGCCTTAGCTCCATCAGTTCCTAAGAATCCGATAGCTTGTAGAAATTCGGCAACTAAATCTTCTTTGGTAGAGCCATAAGATTCATTCAGATTCCTTATCTTTAACTTGAACATCAGTCCCACTCCTTAGCATCTAATTTTTCCAGAATCATAGCCTTGAATTTCCTAGCTTTTTGATTTCCTGGGTTTAGAGCTAAGAGTTTATGAATATCTCCCATTGCATCACCTAATTTCTTAGTTTCAAAATGAGTTTCAGCTCTTTCCCATAATGCATCCTCATCCTCCGAATCTATTTCTAGAATTCTGGAAAGAGCCATAATCAATAGTTCTTTTTTGTCTTGTGAACGGTAAACTTTAGTTAATTTCCTCCAACCTCTTTTTAGATCAGGTCTTATATTGACAGCCTTAGAATATCCTTTTGAGTCTGCTCTTTCATAGTCTCCTAAACCGAAATAGATGTCTCCCCTGACCATATAAGGTCTATAATCTTCTTCCATCAAAGCAATTGCTTTTTCAACGGACTTTAATGCTTCTTTGACTTTACCTAGCTTAGACTGTACTCGTCCTAATCCTAAATTCACAAGCCCTTTATTTCCCTCTAATTCAAGTGCGATATGATATCCTTCTTCGGCGCCACCTAAATGGTCAAGTCTTTCTTTTGTTTGTGATAATTTGAGCCATGCTTCACTAAACGTATAATCAATTTCAGTAGCATTTTGGAAACAAATTTCGGCTTCTTCCCATTGCTTAAGTTTTCTATGCAATTCACCTTTTTCATACCATAATTTTTCATTTTGTTCATCAATTTCCAAGGCCATAGAATAATATGTTATAGATTTTCCATATTCTCGATGACCAGTTAATGCTCTAGCTTTACTAAGCCATATTCTTGAATCTTGCATCAGAACACCATCTTGTTGTGCTCTCATCATCAATCGATTTGCAGCTTCTAATGAGCGACTGGGGTATCCTGTATCAATCAATTCTTGTGCCTCATTCAGCATCTTTTCTCTTGCTTCTCTATCGGTTCGCCTTAGAATAAAAAGAAGTCCAGAACCAGTCATCGGTAATCCGCCACCTAAGAATCCTCCAGATGCTAAATTTGGTTCTATCAACCAACCAATTCCAGCTAATCCTGAAATATAGCAACCGATAACAAATCCAGCTAACTGATATCTTCTATGATGTAAACCTGCCAACCCCATTCCTAGGAAAAGTAAAGGTATTAGCAAGAGCCAAACCGATTCTTCAATCCATTCATAAACTGACATCAATAAAACAATAGAAAGTATTAGTGATCCGCCAAACGAAATTGATAGAGCATATGGAATCAATGGTTTGTTTAATAATCCCAATCCATAAATTAGCATAACAATACCAATACTTCCGAAATAAACAGAAATGGTAATCACAGTTCGTAAAGATATGTTTCCATCACATTTTTCTTCACCAAATTCAGTTAAACAAGAATTTTGACTGACTTCATAAACCATGAAGAAAATGGTTGCCAAAGCAGCTCCACTGGATAGAATAAAACCAGATAATCGGATGTCATTGTTCTTTACTAATTCAGTATTATATACATTGAAAGAGATTAATATTCCAATTCCACATGCAATTAGGAGAATTGCTGCCAATACAGTCCCTACATATTTTAAAATTTCAATTTCTGTAAAATTCCATATAATAAAGTTGATAATACTAATTAGAAAGACAAAAAGGGTTGCAATTACAACATTTCGACTTTTTCCATTAAGATAATCAATAGTTTTTCTAATATTTCGTTGTAAAAAAGTTTCTTCTTCTTCTTCTTCCTCTTCACCTAGTTTCCGTTCATAACCAATCGGTAATTCGGCTTTACTATCTTCATCTTCAAACTCTAAGTTTTCTATGGGTGTTATTTCATCAGATAGGTCTTCACTTTGACTGCTATCATCTACGATTTCCTCTGTGGAATCCTCTGTAAAAGTAGGTTCTTCGGCCATGGTACCTTGTAAAGATAATATGGTGATATAATGCAAGTATTAAAACTGATGTTAGACTTTACTAATGACAGCCGCAACTGCCACCTTGTTCATCGGACTTGCTACTGCCACATCCGCATCCTCCACTACTACCACTTCCGCTACCGCAACCACATCCACTGCTTGTGGATTGTTGAGGAAGAGGTTCAGTGTAGTACGGATTCACTCCTTCAGAATGATTAGTAATATCAACAATTTCGTTTACTTCATCTATTTTTGCAACAATATAAGATTCAACACCTTGCTTTAATGTAACACTAGATGCACTGCATCCTTGACAACCGCCACCCATTGTTACGTATGCTTTTCCATCAGATACATTGTGCAGTGTAATGACTCCACCATGAGAGGCAATACTTGGGTTAACATCATTTTTGATTAACTCATTAACTTGATCAAATAATTCGCTGTTTCCAGTATCCATGACCTCTTCAGTTATTGGAGCTTCTCCACTTTCTAGTTGAGAACGTATGACTTCTCCAATCTCTTTTCCAATGGCTGGCCAACTTTCTACGTTGTCTCCTGTTAAAGTTACAACTTGTCCAGCAATATTTACTTGTGCAATATAAGATAAATCTAATAATTGTTTAGCTAATGGAGCCTTTTCCATATCAGAATCTTTAGTAAAAGAGACTGAAGCTCTTGAAAGCACTTCACCGTCAAGTACAAATCTACATTTTTGAGGGTCTGCGGTTGGTTCACCACGAATTTTAATCTGTTGTGCTAACATGATTCTTTACCTCTGTGCTGATTAATAAAGATTTGTTATATCTTAAACATCAAAGGAGGCATTTTCCACAGCTTCATCACCAAGTTGTCTAAGGAATGTAAATGTGAATATTCCGGAATTGGCTCCGGGACTTGGGTCGTCAAATGAAAATTTCACACCATATCTTCCAACAGGTACTGATTCTAATATTTTAACGTTTGGTGGAATATTTTCTTCTTTAATTAATTGTACTCCAGTAATTTCGTCTACACAATGAGCACAAGGACATCTGAATCTTATATTGAATGCTGAGATCACATGCTCAACATTATCTTGCCATTTAATAATCAAAGTTTTTCCGTCATTTACTAAATTCATTTCTTGTGGTGAGAATGGAGACAATTCTTCATTTGTAACAATCATCATTGCTTCAACAGCAATTAAGGATGCAATAGATTTGATATTATCATCTTCTACAAATGTACCTGCATCCATAGCTTCACGAAGATCTTGTCTGAGTGTGATTTTACCTAATAGAGGTAAATCAAATTCTTCTGCAGCCGATTTTCCTCCACCTTCTCCAAAGATATGAAAAACTTCATCGGAACCAGGTGGTGTAAAACCAGCCATATTCTCAACAATTCCTAATATTGGAATTTTAACTTGTTGGAACATACGTAGTCCCTTTTCAGCTATAGTATGTGCAATTTCCTGTGGTGTTGTCACAATAACGGCTCCAGTTAATGGAACTGATTGTGAAAGTGTGAGTTGAATATCTCCAGTACCTGGTGGCATATCAACAAACAAATAATCTAACTCCCCCCAGTCTACTGCTCCCAAAAATTGTTGCACTAGTTGTGAAGCAATAGGCCCTCTCCATACAACTGGCGTATCTTTAGTTGCTAAGAATCCCATTGACATAATTTTCATACCATGTGCTTCAACAGGCTCTAGAACTCCTTCTTGTGATCCACCCAATTGGTGATCTCCAAGTCCAACCATATTAGGAATACTTGGACCATAAACATCAATATCTAAAATACCAACTTTTGCACCAGCTTTAGC
>JAPYSW010000010.1 GCA_029936395.1 Candidatus Poseidoniia archaeon | reverse complement strand
GTAATGGCTCAACCCGTGGCAGCAGAACCCGTAATGGCTCAACCCGTGGCAGCAGAACCTATTGTAGTTCAGGCAGTTGTCTTATCTTCCGAAGATGAGGTTTAAGATTAATTTTATATATGGCTATTGAACTATAGGTTTACAACTAGAGGTTGTATAGTGTGCATTATGGATAGAAAGCGAGACAATAGAGATGGCGATTGGTTTAGTGATAGTGATTGGAATATAGATGATATATTTGGTAATCTTGATAGTGAATTTCGTAAGATGCGTAAACAAATGGATAATTTAATGCGAGATGCCGTTGGAGGCAACCTTCCCGATCATGCTACGAAAAATCCTTTTGTTTTTGGTTTTTCAGTAACTACAGGTCCAGACGGTATTCCAACGTTTGAAGATTTTGGTAATACTCGTATTCGGCCTTTTTCACCATCTAAAAGTGGAACTAAAGAAGTCATAGTAGACACCAGCCGTGAACCTCTTACGGATGTTAATGAAACTGATGCAGAAATTGCAATAACAGTAGAATTACCAGGGGTTGCTAGAGAAGATATTGACATAAATGTAACAGAAAGTAAAGTAGAAGTTAAGGTAGAAACAGAATCTAGAAATTATTTTAAGAAAATAAATCTTTTACATAAAGTTCAAAGTAAGTCATCTAAAGCAACATATACGAATGGAATTTTAGATCTGGTATTGAAGAAGAAAGTTTCTGGAAAAGTTAAAGGAACTAAGGTTAAAGTAAATTAAACTTAGAAAAATAGTTATGCAAGTTTTTCGAAATCAATATCGGAAATTATTCCTACGACTGACTGAGGTACATCCTTTTCCCAGTCACCACCCTCCAGTATCTCCTGACGAATGGAAGACCCCTCCCAAACCGAGCGGTTAATCATATCTGGAACTATAACTTTGTAGCCGGCTTCTGTAAATAATTTTTTAACTAATGAATTACCACTATAAACAACATCAAAGGAAGGCACTAGATTCTTTAGATGAGATACATAGTGATCATAGTTATTAATATCTGGAATTTCATAAATTTCATAATTACATTTTAAGGATTCCAATACAGATTCAATCATTTTTCTCCTTTCAGATTTTGTAAAAGGATTTTCTTTACTCCTTCCTTTTTGTGAAGATCCAATACAAATTAATGGTTCTAAATGATCATTAATTATATTTTTTATTAATGCTAAATGACCTAAATGGAAAGGTTGAAATCTGCCTAAAATCAAACCTTTATTCATTTAGATTCGATGACTTCTTGGTTTGCCATCCATTTTCGTAATACTTTCGGAATGACAACACTTCCATCTTCTCTCTGATTATTTTCTACAATAGAAGCTAGAGCCCTTGTTGTAGCTATAGCTGTAGAATTTAAGGTATGTGGAAAATTAGTACCTTCTGAAGTTCGGTATCTCATATTAAGTCTTACACTTTGGTAGGATTTACAATTACTGGCACTTACTATTTCTTTCCATTGTTGTGCTGCAGGCATCCAGGTTTCCAAATCATATTTTCGGGCAGCTACGGTACCGATGTCTCCAGTACAAATATCTACTACTCGAAATGGTATTTCTAACCCCTCAAATATTTCAATTGCATTGTCAAGTATTTCCTTATGCAATTTTTCAGATTCTTCAGGTTTGCAAATAATTACTTGTTCAACTTTTGCAAATTGATGAACTCTCCATATTCCTCTATCACTCAAACCGTGGGCACCAACTTCTTTTCTAAAATTAGTTGAAAAGCCAGCAAAACGTAATGGTTCTTTTTTGAGTTCTAATATTTCGTCTTTAAATCTCGCAGTTAGAGGATGTTCTGAAGTTGCAATAAGATAAAAATCTTGTTCTTCAACTTTGTACATAACCTCTTCAAAATCGTTTAAATCAACTACACCTTCATATGCTTCTCTATTCATAAAGAAGGGAGGTATTGTAAGAGAATAACCTTTTTGATATAGTATATCAATTGCATAATTGACTAAGGCCATTTCTAGTCTTGCTAAGTCTCCAGTTAAAAAGTAAAATCTTCTACCTGCTATTTTGGCTGCACGTTTAAGATCGGCACCACCAATATTTTCAATTATTTTTTGATGTGATTTAACTTGTGTTGTATTTATCTTAGGTCCGTGTACTGTGATTTCTTTATTGTCCTGTTCATCATTGCCCACTGGGACATTTTTTTCCAAAATATTAGGAACTATCATTCTATAACTATCTCTTTCAATTAATGTATTTTTTGTTAACTCTTCATTTTCATTAATTTTATCTTTTACTCCTGCCATTTCAGAGAGTAATTTTGATATATCTTTTCCATTTTTTTTCAATTCACCTATTTCTTTAGAAATACTATTTCTTTTTGCTCGAATTTGATTTCCTTCTTCAATTAATTCACGCCATTGGTTATCTTTCTTGATGACATTTTTAACTAGTTTATCAGAAAGTTTTCTTCTTTGAAGATCTTCCAATATTTCTTCCGGATTTTCCCGAAAGTTTTTCATTTCAAGCATTACTTTTGAGACAGCAGTGGTCTTTATGAACTTGCCCTGTTACAAATCATGCTTCTTTTACGCGGGGCCGCTGAAGTAGTCACACCTCCAGTGACTTCAAAACCTCTTTCAGGTAAAGCAATGGGAGAAGTTGAAAGACATCCTAATACCGACATATTAATTGAGAATGATAAGATAGTTGCAGTTGGCAGAGACTTAGAATCCTTGGCTTCAGAAGTAATAGATGTAAGTGGTAAAGTTATTGTTCCCGGTTTTGTTGATCCACATACACATTTAGTTTGGTCAGGCTCTCGTGAACATGAGCTTGAATGGAAGTTGAAGGGACGAACTTATCAGGAAATATTAGCAGATGGTGGAGGAATATTACGAACAGTTAAAGAGACTCGTAATTCAAATTATTCCGATTTGCAGGCAGAATCTCTTTTACGTTTTAAAAATGCGATTAAGCACGGAAGTACAACAATTGAAATTAAATCAGGCTACGGTCTTGAAAAGGATACTGAAATTAAGCAATTAAAGGTAGCTAATTGGTTAGGGAGTTTAGGTCTTGCAGAAACAGTTGTTACATTTATGGGAGCTCATGCATTACCTGAAGGTTCTGATCGTTTTTCATATATTAATCAGATTATAGAAATGCTTCCGGATGTAAGGGAATTTTCAGATTTTTGTGATGTATTTTGTGAAGAGGGAGCTTTTACAGAAAGTGAAGCTCGGAGAATTTTGGAGGCTGCACAAGAACATGATTTTAGTTTAAAAATACATGCCGATGAATTTGGAGATACAGGAGGTGGTAAACTTGCAGCAGACTTAGGTGTTGTTAGTGCGGATCACCTTGCAGGTTCAACTTTAGAAACTATTAAAGAATTACAGAAAGCTGGAGTAATTGGCGTTCTTTTACCAGGCACTCCTTTTGCAATACTTTCAGATAATTTTTCTCCAGCACGAAAGATGATTGCTAGTAATTTACCTATAGCATTAGCTACAGATTGTAATCCTAATTGTTATACCGAATCAATGCAATTTATACAGCAATTAGCTGTTTTTAGAATGAAAATGACACCTGCTGAGGCTTTAGTAGCTTCAACAATCAATGCAGCACTAGCTATTGAAAAAAGGGATAGAGGATGTATTGCTGAAGGTTGGCGTGCAGATTTATTGATCTGTGACATACCCGATTATCGCCATTTAACTTACCATTTTGGTGTAAATCATGTTGAGACTGTAATTATTGGTGGTAAAGTTATAGATGCCTGAACCTATTAATCGAGTTACAAAATTATTATGGAATAGTACATTATATACCTTATCTTTACCAGAGAGATATCTCAGAGGTTTAACTGCACTTTTAGGCGGTATGTTACATGAAACAACAGAGTTATTAATTCCTGATTTTGTTAAAGATACTACAACTTATAATATATTTGTAAGTAATTTACTTCGTTTTACCATCGAGAATATTGGTGAAGTCGAAGGCGTTTATAATGATGAAGGGCTTGATGGAGATTATGCAAGTCGGAAATTACTTGGTAATGCAATTGAAGGTATAGGAATTGCAACTATACATGTGTCTCCTTTGTGGATATTTGCTTTTTTTGCAGATTCTGTAAAAGGTGGTAAAATATATCTTAAACGACTCCGAGCAGAATTAATTGAGAAAGGATATATTGATTCAGAGAATGAATCCGATTCTATTCAAGATTTACTTGAAGGTATAGAACGTACAACTACAAGTTTTGCTCAAAATATAGATACGCCACCTTTGTCCAGAGATGAAATTATGGATAATCTTGAAGAAATACAAGATTCGATAGGCGGTTTATTTTCGAAAACAGGAAGGGTTGCTGGAGATGTTAAGGATGAGATTTCTAATTTGATGCAGGATTTTCTTGAAACGGCTTCTGAAGAAGATCAAACTTTGATGGAGTTAAGCGGAGTGATGACATTGCAAGTAACAAATAGAGCCAAGAAAGCTATAGCTGTAGCGACGACTGTACCTCAAGTTGCGGGTAAAATTCTCTATGAAAATATTCTAGTATATTACAGTGACACATTATCTGATATTCATCAGAGAGGATATGCAGTAGTTGCAAGCGAGACTATAGAGCCATATGGTAGTGCAATAATTAAACAATTTAGTTCTGAAAAAGAAACTTGGACTGAAAAGCTTTTTCGAGGTTCCGCACATAGTTTGAAGCGTATTTTCGGCATGCAAACCTCCAAATAGTCGTACTGAAGAGAGGTAAAGCTAGACTTGGCCGGGGAGCTAGACGTACCCTGTAACCCTCAACCGCCTTTAGGGGGGGCGACAACTGGTGGCGGCGCACCCAGTGGGCTGTCTAATCCGCATTTTAACTGAGATATCCTGTCCCTCGGGGTTGCAGGTGATTGCAGAGATTTACCGGAGGGTAGATTTCGGATCTTCATCATGGAAACCGGGTCAGGCCCGGAAGGGAGCAGCCTCACCGTGGACTTCCAACGCTCGAGTGGGTCGCGGGGTTGAGAAGAAATGTGGTGTCTGACATCTCACTAGGACGACAACATCAGTGGTCTGGCACTTTTATGAGATAGATCTCAACCATTTTTTACCAGGTTTCCACTCAGTAAACATTGTCAGTAACATACCAAGTATTGTTAATACAGCACCAATCCACACTAATATTATTCCGGGAATTTCTCTTACAGTTATTGTGGCAGTACTTTCGCTATTTGAACCTCCCGGTTCTGCACTGTTGAGAGTTATGTATATATCTCGATGTAAATCATGTTGAAGATATATTTGAGTAGTTTTTTCATTTGTTTCACTTTGAATAGTCTTAGAAATAACATCTTCCATTACTATTTTATTGTTTTTCTTTTCTATTAGTTTTATTGAAGCTATGAGTTTAATTTCATTTTGATTTGGCTCCATCGAAATCGAATCTAATTCTAAAATAAAATTCCCAGTTAGTGCTTTTTCACCTTCATTCAGAGTAACACTTGTTTCCGTTCCTAATCCATAGGAAAAACAATATCCTACTAAAATAAGCATAATTCCTAGATGTGCAGTGTATGGCCCCCAAGCCCTTAACATTGGTAATAATTTTTTTGTCCGATATCTCCACATATATCTAAAAATTGAAAAACCACAAATAAAGGCCCAAGGAATCATAGCCCCCACCATCCAACTCCTTCCTTCAGAAGTAATAGAGTAGATTAGGCTGAATAGGATTCCAAAGCTTACTATGATTAAAATTTTCCGTAATTCAATAAAAGGTCTTAGCGTGTGTATTGTAAAAATTGCAGCTAAAATAACAACAAATGGTGCCAATCTTACTTCAAAAACTTCAGGTTCAAGATATCCATTAGCTCGGATAAATAATAATACTAAAGTTACTGTAAGTATTAGCAATTGGGTGTATATTGCTGCAAAAAAGGTATTATCTTCTCTAAATAGGTCTGTATTGTTATCATTTTGAGTTTCTTCTTCTTTACTTGACTTATAATTTAGCCATACTAATCCAAGAGTTAAAATAAAACTTAGAATCATTAGTATAAAAAAACCTTTTACGGAAACGTCATTTTCTAATACATAGCCTAAGCGACTCCAAGCACCACCATTATCTTCAACGATAAAAGAGTGAACTGAAGACCAAATTCCCCCTCTAGTAACAAATGATTCTAGTAAAACTAGTATTAAACTTAACATTGCCAATAAAGGTCCTAAAATTTTATAGTTATTTTTACGACGTGACATTACTGAAGTGTGTAGTAGACTGGTCATAGCTAACCATGGCAATAATCCGGCAGTTTCGACAGGATCCCAAGCCCAGTATCCACCCCAACCAAGAGTTACATATGCCCAATATCCTCCAAGAACTAAGGCTAAACTCATTCCAATCCAAGAGGCTCTCCCCCATCTTTTGATTGTTTCATTCCAATTCTTATTCTTGGTTATTAGATAAGACATTCCAGAAGAGTAGAGTAAGGCAATCATTCCATACGATAGAAATACAATTGGTGGATGAATTATCATATATGGAGATAGTAATAATGGATTCAATCCCTTTCCCGTATCAGGTATTATTTCATTTCTCTCAAAGGGATTTATATACAATTGAATAATTGTTAATGCCAATAGAAGAACACAAGCTATCAACGTCGTTATTTCTTTTTGTGAATCTTCTTCTTTACACAGTCTTCTTTCGCTAACTATTGAAGCAATAGTGGCCCAACTCCAGATTAGAAGAGTTCCATCTCTTCCAGCCCAAACCCCTGCTAATTTGTATCCTATTGATAAGTCTTCAGAAGAATAATCAGATACATAAGCGAATCTAAGATCAGTTATTAAAAAATAATATACTAGTATAATTAATGAAATAGAGTGTATACCTAATACGGTGTATAGTAACGAATCAAAATTCCGCTTGCTTAGTTCATTATCATTACGGAGGTTCCTATATCCAAAATATAGAGCTGAAGAAATTAGTAATGGATTAAGATAAATTAGTATTTCATCAAAATTCATCTTCGACCACTAAGTGCTATAATTGCAAATATTGTCATAATGGAGGTGAGGCCTAGTGAAGGAAGTATAGAACCTTCTTCAGAAGCTTCAGATTTAATATTAACTTTAAAATAGTGTGAATCTCCCATTTCCTTAACCTCTAAGCCTTCATAGTAAGTATAAGCTGCAGGAATCTTCTCAGTAGTATTATCGGTATTTTCTATTTCATATTTGTAGCCAGGATAATCATTATTCTTAACTTGATATGTAAATTCGAATCTTCCATTAATTGTATCATTACGGTCTTTAGTTTCTGGTTTATAACAAGTATATGGTTCTTCAAGTGTACAAACATAGAACGTAATACTTTCCACGTTCTCATCAGAGTCCATAATAGCTGTAAAACTCTCTCCAGCTGCTACGTTATTAGGTGAATGGGACATTTCAGAAACTGCAGATGGCAATAGAAAAATAAGCGCAAAAATAAGTAGTTTTTTCATATTTAACCTAATTCTAATTTATATGATGGAGTTTATTAACTTTCTTCATTCATGTTTTTCCACCGAATCCAACTGATTGAAAGACTAGCTACTGCGAATAGAACTATGATTGGATACAGTGCATCCATCCAAACTCCAACAAAATCTATGCCACCTAAGGTAACTGCAGTAGCACAAACTGTGCATATGATTCCAAATATTAGGAATGGTCGATAATCAAGTTCTAAATCCATCTTACCCCAAGTCCATTAAAGGGTTATATTATAGTTAACTTGTTTGGGACAGATACATAAGGTTTGTATGGGTGGGACTTTTGATATTTTGCATAAAGGACATAGAGCTTTATTAACGAAGGCTTCAGAAATTGGCAATATGGTATTAATTGGTTTGACTACAGATATACGAGCACGAAAGGGCCGTACAGAAGTTGATATTAATTCCTACGAAACTCGAAAAGAAAATCTTGAAATATTATTAGATTCTATGAATTTTCCTAGTAATTTTCAGATAGTTCCATTGAATGATGATTGGGGCCCTTCGGTTATCGAAGAGTCATTTACTGCAATTATAGTGTCAGAAGAGACTAAGAAAACAGCTGAAAAAATAAATAAAATTCGTAATAAGAATGGTAACGTTCAATTGGAAATTGTTATGGTACCCTTTGTTAAAGCCTATGATGGTCAAAAAATTAGCAGTAGTCGAATACGGAACAATGAAATAGATTCGAATGGGATGTTGGCCTAACTCTTATACATAGCCCCTAACTGCGACGCAATCTAGTGTTTAATTAGAGGTGAAATAATGGTCGAAAAAATGATATCCACTTTATCAGAAGATATACGTAGTACTATTACTGAAGATACATCAGTACCAAGAAATGTCAGATCTAATGTTCTTACAGGATTGGAAACATATTTAATGAACACGAAAGATGATTTAGACTTAAGAATATATTCTACAATTTCAGTATTAGAAGAACAAATAAATGACACCAATATTCCTCAACATGCAAGGACTCGATTATTTGAATTTATTCGGGACTTAGAAGGTATCGTTCGAACTTGGCAGAATAAAGCAAAATAACTTAATATAGCTAATTATTTTATTATATTTTTGGGAGGGATACCTATTTATGACCTTTTATTGCTCAATCTAGTGTGAACAGAAGCCAAATACTATCTGCGTTCATTTCAGCGGCCTTTTTTGGAATGTTAATAATTTGGATGCCAGCCTCAGGAGAAGAGGTAGTTGGTCAAGAGCAAGATATTTCTCTTTATCTTTATAGTGATAATGGAATTGGCAAGCTCCACACTATGGAGTCTGGAAACCATGGTGATACTAATCAAGTCAATATTCAACCCGGTAGTAGTATATTTTTTGCTTTGAATTATAGCCTTCAAGCTGATTTATTGGCTAAATCGTATCGTAGTGATATAGGTTTTCATATATATTTATATGCTAATTCTGCAGATTGGAATGCAGCTCATTTAAATATATTTGTTAGAGATGGAACTACTATGACAAATGGAGAATTAGTTGCATCGGGTGACATTAATATCCCTACTGCGTTACAATCTTCTAATGAAGTTCATGTAGATGTCCCGTGGGATGAAGACTCTGGCCCTGAACACACTTTTGATGAGGAACATTTTATTGTATTAGAGTTGGAAAATGATGGAACTAATGCAGTTAATTTAGAACTGGATACTGGTAAGAGTGGAGATTCACCTTCACGACTTATAACAAATACAAATCCCGTTACGGATATTGAGATTATAACAGAGTCATATAATTTAGAAACTTATGACGCTGAAGATAAGGAAGTCACAGATAATTTTAATCCTAATTTGCCCTCAGAAATATCTAAGATGTTTGTTTCAGGTCAAGCTCTAAATGCTTTTGGAACTTATGACATTACCAGTTTTAGTGTTATCGTTTTTGATTCAGATGGAGATGAATTATTTCAGGGGCAAATAGACGTTGATGAATCGGAAGAGAATACTGGAACAAATGATTTTGATGATATAATTTGGAATTATAATGATCCTGCTGAACCTTCTGAAAATCATAATGGTAAGGGAATATATACAGTTCAAGTTTCAGCTATTGATCAGCAAGGAAATGAGTTTTCATTAGATAAAACTATACTGATGGATGCTTACGGAGTATATCTATCTACCCCAGAACCAGAACAAAGTGTGGCAGTTGGTGGAATTGTAGAGTATAAAATTTTTGTATTAAATTCAGGTGATGAAACTGATACTTTCTTAATTGAACCTAGTGAAACTTCAGATAATTGGGTTATCGATCCACAATCTGCAACAAGTAGTTCTTTGAGCTCTGGAGCTGAGCAGGTTATTACATTCACAATATCTGCGGCAGATTCTACAGAAATGGTTGGAAAGAGCACAGTCGTTATTTTTACCGGTAAATCTCAAAATTCAGTAGAACCAGTAAATTTTGATCTTGAAACAAAGACTTCCGTAGGAGCTGAATATGAGATATCTATGTATTTTGATGATCCCGATTCAGGTCAGGCCGTTTCAAGTTTGTATACAAGCGGAACCGCTGGTGAATGGAATCAATATGCCTTAAGCATAGCAAATCAAGGTCAGGCCACAGATGCAGTTCAACTATTGGCTCAATCAGTTCCTGCCGATTGGGAAATTAAATTTGAATATAATGAACTAAATGAAGGTTCGATAATTGTAGAAGGTATCCCTCGTTCAGGTGATGGAAATAATATAATTAATGTTACAGTATGGGCTAAGCCTGCACAAGGTGGAGATATAGAGACGGCTAATATCCAGTTAATTGGTATTTCACAAGGTAATACCACTAAAAGTGATACTGCGGTTTTATCATTAACCCGAACATTTGGTTTATCTCTTAGCGTTACGCCTCAAGGTACTTCAGGAATTTTCTTGAATAAACAGGCTGGTGAACAATTTAAAATCAATTTATTATTAGACTGCGTGATTGATGGCGATCATTCAATTAAATTATACGTGTCTGATGACTTTCCTAGTTATTGGGATTACACTTTTAAAGAAAATGATAATACTATAGTTGATACTGAAATAAGTGGTGGAGAAAGTAAGCCTCTAGATTTGTTTATTACAGTTGGATCTCAAGCAAGTTACAATGTTGACGGCGATTCTTTTGAAGTTTTGGCAGCAAAGATTGGGGACGACACAATCAATGCGCGTCAGCCGATAACAGTTATTCTCAAACTTACTGAGGGATTTGACTTATCCTCTATAAAATATAAAGCAAATTTAGAACCAGGCGAAAGTTTCACTTTTCAACTTAATTTAGAGAATAATGCGAATGGTGATGATAAGTTCACTTTCTCAGCTACTTCTGTACCTTCAGGTTGGAGAGTTATATTTCCAAATGGAAATACTTTTGATGTTGACGCAGGCAGAATTGAAGTAATTCCAATACAAGTTACAGTAGGTGATGAAGCTAAAAATGGTGATGAAGAAAGTATCACTATTTCTATTGTCAGCCAACTTTCTAATATTGAGCAACAGCAAAGTTTTGTTGTTGAAGTTGAACAAGGATTTACTGACCGATTGGTTTCAGCATTTTCAGATTTGTGGTATGTTTTTGTATTTTTAGGATTAATTTTAACAATTGGTTTTGTTACATATTCCCGTTCAGATGAAGAGGACTGGGAAGACTATGATGAAGATAATACAACTGTACCTCCCAAAGAAAATACTTCACAGTCTGATGATGACTGGGATGATTGGAATTAAGGAATTTTCATGTCAGTCTCATTGCGATATTTAGGAGGAGCTTCTGAAGTTGGAAAAGTAGGCGCTTTACTTGAAGGTAGTGAAGGCCGTTTATTGATGGATTATGGCATTCAGCCCGATGATCCTCCTAGTTTTCCCTTACCAGCTCCAGATGTTGATGCTCTATTGTTAACACATGCTCATTTAGACCATTGTGGTTTAGTCCCAGATATTGCAAGTAGAGGCACACCTATTGTGTCTACACCAGTAACGGGTGAATTAGCTGCAAGAATGGCTAAGGACACCTTATATGTCTCTGAAATAGAGAATTACCCCCGTCCTTTCCACCCAACTGCCATTGGTGACCTAAAACAAAATTTAAGACCTTCAATACCCGGTAGTGTAGAGTATAGAGGTGGTTTTGAATTTCAAATGCATAATGCAGGCCATATACCGGGAGCAGTTATGTTTGAATTTCCACAACATGATTTTCTTTTTACAGGAGATATTCATACAGTAGACACTCAATTAACACGTGCAGCTAAGCCAAAACAGTGTAAAACACTAGCCATCGAATCTACATACGGAGGGCGTGAACACCCAGATCGAAGAGAAGTAGAATCTGAATTAATAGATTCAATAGAAGATACCGTTAATTCAGGAGGGCAAGTCGTACTTCCTTCTTTTGGTTTAGGACGATCACAAGAATTATTAATGTTAACTCAAGGTTTAGGCTTTGAAGTTTGGTTAGATGGAATGGGAAGAGACATGGCAAAGATATTTCAAAAATACCCTGGTGCTATTCGTGATGTAGGTGCTATGAATAGAGCGTTTAAGGAAACAAATTTTGTTAAATATAGTCGGCAGAGATCAGTAGCTATGAAGGGAGATATAATCGTAACAACTTCAGGGATGCTTAATGGAGGTCCAGTTCTTAATTATATCTCTAAAATACGGAAGGATACATCTTCGGCAGTATTTCTAACTGGATTTCAAGTTCCAGGTACTAACGGCCATTTGCTTCAGGAAGAAGGGCGTTTAAGGCTTGAAAGAGATCCAGAGTCGTCTAGTTTTGGAGTAGACTGTAATGTAAAATCATTTGACTTGAGTGGTCATGCAGGTCATAGCCAAATAGTAGATTTCATCGATAGATGTAATCCTGAGAAAGTTATTCTTTATCACGGAGATAATCGTGAAGCTTTCTCTGAAGATCTTAAGGATTATGAATTAGTCTTACCGCAGGAAAATGAATACATCAATATAGATTAGTTTTCTTCAATATCATATTCAGCACCAATAAACATTCTTAATAAACCTAAGAGCATAAAGAAGATTAAAGAAGTAAATACTATTCCATATGGCCCTTGTAATTCAATAGAATCTTGTATTCTTCCTTCAGTTGTAGATAAATAATAATTAATATTTATTACAATTTCAGCCACACTAAATGTAATGAATAACATTACTCCAAGATTTATAAGATAACTAACAAATAAAGTTCGTAGTGTTTTTGCTACGCTCTTTTTCTGCACATCCGATAATAAAGAAGAATCTAATCCCGCTGGTTTGAACTGTTCGGCATAATTCTCATATTTGATTGCAGCATAAGACAACTCAATATATATTACAAATCCTAATCCAATAAATATACCTCCTGAAAGATATTCTTTCCATGTAAGTTCTTTTTCGATTGTATCATATCCACAATATGTGGCATCATAATTTTCTAGACAAAGATTCGGATTATACAAAAACCCAATAATAATTACCAGTCCCACAGAGGCTGCAATAGCCCATCCTTTTCGTTTCCATATTCCATAAGCTCCTAAAAAGGGTACAATACCAAAAATTATATTCGACAGTCTATTTTTTGCATCAGCAATTCTTTCATTAGTCCCCTCTTTATCATCAAATGTGATTTTTACAGGTTTCCATTTCCATTGTGTTTGTTCAGCATCACCATTTGTCTCTACTTTAGCAGGAATGACATATTCACCAACTTGCCAATCCAAAGCCGGATCAGAGATATACTGACCTACTATCGCTAAAGTCAATATTATAATTAATAATTTGTATTTACCTTTGAAAAGAGTAAATATGTAAAAACAAAATCCAGCAATAAATCCCCATGTCACAAAAATATTTGGATCGGGTCTAAAGTTTGCAATTACTTTTGGAGCATATTTTGTTATCAACGAATCTAATGGATTATGGTATACATAGAATTCATATATGACATAAAACATAGCGATACTTGAGATAATTTTAATAGCGAAAATAAGGGGATACTCTCCGAAAAAATCTTTATAATTAATAATACTATTAATTTGTGGTATTCTTGATTTTTTTGTTTTAATTTCTTCCATTTATCCACCTTGTAATGCAGTATTCACCGCTTCATCGGCTTTCCAATCTCCAATTGACATTCCAAAACTTCTTATTTCCGAGATCATATTTTCTCTTTCAATTCTGGCAATAAGTAAAGGTTGAAGAGGAATTCGCTTCATTTTCTCTTCAAAATCTAAACTTGAGGGTGAAAGTGTAGTGATGGTATATCCTCGACTAATTGTATTAGTAAAGGCTTCAGAAATAGTATGGTCATCGTCAAGAGAACTGAAAAGAATTATTGGTGAGCCACTAGGTATATATGGCAATAAATCTTTTAAAACTATTTCTAATTTTAAATTCCCTTCAGGTATTACACTCGATAGTGATGTTAAAATCTTGAAAAGGTGATGCTCACCTCGGTCTAAATCTACTCGTTTAATGGAATCGCCGTAAGTCATTAAAGCTACATTATTTCTTTCATCAAGAAGTTGTTTAGCATATGTCGCAGCAGCCCGACATGACATTTCTAAAGGAGTATCCCTACCACCTCCGACTGCAGAAACTTCTCTAGCATCTAATAATAAGATTACATCCATAACATCTTCCCTTACAGTTTCATTAACCATCATTTTTCCTTTTTTAGCTAATGCCTTCCAATTAACACTTCTTAGTGAATCACCTGGGACGAATTCTCTAAGAGAGTAAAATTCAGTTCCCGAACCAATTAAATTCAATGGCATTGAACCAGATAATAATTTTGGAGCTCTTGATGTTATTACTTGTTCTTCCAAAATTTCAATTTGAGGAAATACTGAAAAACTATGGATAGATTCTTCAATCTTTTCATTATAGAAAAGATCAAAGGCATCTTTTACTCTCATTCTCACAGGTCCCAGATGGTAATGGCCACGTAAAGACAATTTCAGGGAGTATTCAAATGATACCTCTTGCCATGGTTTCATGTATAATAAGGTATAGTTTGAACCCTTAGTGATTCGAGCTTGTGGTGGTAATTTATCATAGATTTCTACAAATCCTAATCCGAGGCCTGTGTTCTTAATTAGAAATTTTACATTTATGCTGCCATCTTCAAAGATATTATCTGAGGATGTCTCTCTTCGGACTACTACATTTGGCATCCAAACATCAAGAAAGCTTGAAAGAACAACAAATGTTAGCATCACTAATCCTGCACTGATAAACATGTAGTTTAATCGGATTAAACCTGCTAAAGTTAGGAATATAGCGCCGCCTGCGACTGCAACAGCTTTCTTACTCCACATCTACTCTTCTAATTGACCTTGGGTTGTTGGCACTTCTACTTCTTCTAATATTTGTGAAATAATTTCCTCGGTTTTTACACCTTTGATGCGCGGTTCTGGTTTCAGTATAATCCTATGTCTTAATGTGTATATACTCAATCTTTTGATATCGTCAGGAATTACATAGTCTCTTCCATTCAACACAGCCAAGGCTCTCGAAAGTTTGAATAGTGCTTGAGCGCCTCTTGGGGATGATCCAACTTTAACTCTTGGATCTTCTCTAGTTCGATTAATAATTTCCACAATATACTCTATAATTGAATTATCAACCTGCACTTTTTCCAGACTTTGTTGCATTTCTCTCAATTTTTCCGGTGTTGTAATTTCTTTAAGATCATGATCGTCTTTTCCACGTTCTCTTCTCTTAATGAGGATGGCCCTTTCGATTGGTCTTCCAGGGTATCCAACCGATAGTTTCATCATGAAACGATCAAGCTGAGCATCAGGTAGAGGATATGTACCTTCTGATTCGATTGGGTTTTGCGTTGCTAGAACTACGAAAGGCTCAGGAAGTATGTGTGTGTCTCCTTCAATAGTTACCTGATGTTCTTGCATAGCTTCAAGAAGTGCAGCCTGGGTTTTTGGTGGTGCCCTATTAATTTCATCAGCTAATAATAAATTACAAAAGAGGGGGCCTTTTCGGAATTGGAATTTTTGGTCTTTTTGGTTCCAAATATAAATTCCAGTTATATCTGCAGGTAGCAAATCTGGAGTAAATTGGACACGTTTAAAATTAATGCCTAGAGCTTGAGCAAATGTGTTAGCCAATAGAGTCTTTGCCAGGCCTGGATTATCCTCAAAAAGAGTATTTCCACCAGCTAGGATGCCTACCATACACAAGTCTAAAATGGGCCTTTTACCCATAACCACTTGCTCAGCTTCCCCAAGCACGGCATGCGCCATATCGTGTGTTTCTTGTAAAGAAGGCTCCATGATGTAGGTTTGAACTCCATCGCTTTGCACTTCAGTCTCAGCTATTGCTTCTTCTTGCTTTTCTTCTTCTTTTTTATTACTTCCAAATAGGCTCATTTTTCCCACCCTTTGATTGCTTCTTCAACCTGTTTTAAGGTCATGTTCTTCTCATTATTTATAATGAATCTAATTAATATTGGATCTTTCAAAAGTTTTTCAATTTTTGAAGATGCCAACATTCCGAATTCTTCTCTTGTAAGACTATTCTCAATTCTAACTTTATCAATAAATATTTCTTTGATAGACTCGGGATGTGTGTAGTGTGCATGTGGCACTCTAAATCTAGATAAACGTCCTTCATATATATTGAATGTATGCCTCCATATTGAAGGGTTTTCTACACGCATCATAGCTATCTGCATTAGCAATATAATAGAACCCAACATTATCATTCCCAACACTTCACTACTACTTACATGTCCAAGAATTCCAAATAATTGTACATATACCAATGAAATTAAATCTGATTGAATGTGCCTGCTTTCATCAAAAATAATAGTTTGTTCTTTGCCTTCACTGAGATATTCAAATAATTTATTTATAAAATCTTTGTTGTCTAATTCACCATAGTATCTATTTGTGAATATACTGGTGTCAGATATAAAAATCACTTTTCCTTCACCAATATTTGCTTCAGATATTACCTCTACTCCATTTGTTGAATTTTCTCTATAGGTGCCTTCTCCAGCACCTCCTAAACCATTTTGATCATAATCAATAAATGCTTCTTGACTAGACCATGCTAAACCTTCAGCTTTCCCTCCCGTTCTGATTGTTAATGCACCTGGGGCGCTCATCATTATTTGCCCATTAAAATCCATTCTTTCTATATTTGCATCTATAATCACAGTCGATATATTTTGAGTATGTATACTCTCTTCCCAATGGTTCATATCATATAATTGGGCTGGTTTACATTTAGGATCACTACTTCCGCCACCGTATCCCATTCCCTCGAGTACAACAACAGCCAATGACATTTCAGATTCCACAGGTACACAACCTGGTTGAACCGTATTAGTTCTTAATTTAACATCAATTTCTAGTGCACCAGCTTGTCCATGAAATGCAGTATTTCCATAACTTGAATCATCAGCTATGACAACTTTACCTCCTGATTTAACAAACGCATGGAGAGCTTCAGAATCATATTCATTATACATTCTTTCAACTCCGATAATCACTAAAATGGTTTGATTATTCAAAATGGTTTGTTCTGTTGTATTCTTTTCAACTTCAGAAATTTTAGTGATTATAGCTGGTCTGGAGACTATGGTTTGTATTTTATGTTTACCATTTTCTTCAACATTTAAATCGTTTGCAAATTGTGATATATCGTTCCAGTCATCGTCATAAACTGATAATTGAGAAGTGCTATTCGAATTGTTGGCAATAACGGGGTAAACTACAGTTGTCATAATTATAACAATCAAAAGTGCGAATAATTTAGAGCCATATTTTTTTCTGAACGTCCCTCTCATTTCGTTCTCCCCATCCCGAGAATATTAGTAAATCTCGAAACCTTACCTTGCTTTAAACCACTATTAAGTTCATGTTCTACTTGGTGAAGATTGTTAATTGCCTCTACACACCAAATATTGTAAGAGCCATCAATCATTTCCATTCCGAACTCATCTACAATTTTTGGTTTAATGCCACTATATCTAGCAATTTCAAAAAGAGAAGTAAGAAGTTTGACCGTGGTTACTGGAATTGGTAATGCTCTACTCATTACCTCTGTAAATTCTCGAACAGTTTGTGTTTTTGTTTTAATGAATCCATATCTGCTAAGAATATTCAGTAATTGGTGATATGATTTTATAATAATCTGGCGATAGTCTTCATCCTTATTAAGTTCTTTTTGCATTTGCTTAATAAGATTTCTAACTTCATATTTATGTTTTTGAGTCCAATACATATAGTATACAGTTACTACTAATGCAGCTGGAATTCCAATGAATAAAGGTATGTATTTTTTGAAATCAAATGGAGCTATAGGTGTGGGTGATTTTGTTATACTTATTGACACACTAACCTCAGTAAACTCCGATTCGGTAAACTTTTCATTAACCGATTTCCCATATCCTCCTTCATAAGTTATATTGATTGATACTGTAGTTCCATTACGTGGAAACTTAAAGCTGTATATTGTTTTTCCATTCACATCAGTTGTAAGTATTTGGTTCAAGTCTTTACTTTCCAATATTACAAGACTGTTAGTTCCGGTCAATTGGTACACAATAGTATTGACATTAATATTAGCAGAAGGCAGTGGCGAGTTATCATCTTCTTTAAGAAATAGTGTAATATTCACTATATCTCCAGGATAAATTGGTAAATCGTTAACTTGTTGTTCAATATCAAAATCTAAATTGCTAATTACCAATATATTTTCACTACTACTGTATGTAGTTCCCTGTAGGAATTCAGATCCGGTGTATTCTAATTTCAAAGTGTGATTGTTTCTATATATTTCCGGAACAATGCCTTTGGCTATAATTGTAGTTTCATTAGTGTATTCCGTTTCTAGTTGTTCACTTCCGATAAATGCACTTATATTTCCTTCTAAACGGTTTCCAAGGTCATCAACTAAAATGCCTGTAACAGTTATAGTTCCGCCTCTCACTATTTTCCCTTCAAACCAATCACCTGTAACTTTAACAGAGTCAAAAGAACTTTTTCCATGTACTGTAAAAGTGGTATTTTCTTCGTGATCTAAATACCACAAAGTTCCATTAAAACTTGCAGTTATATTATCCAAACCCACTTCATAATTTGAAACTAAAGTATGGTTTAGACTAAATATACCTAGTAAACCAGTTTGAACATAGTATTCAGCCTGTGCAATAGATATTTTTATTGTTACGTTATCAATAGGTACTCCGCTATTATCGGTAAGAATACCCGTTATGGTTGTATTTTCACCTCTAAACGCATCAGTAGCATCTACAGACATTGTAATTGTAGTTTGAGGGATAACTGACAAACTATTTTTGGCATTTTCCATACTATCGCTAGCAACAATAGATATATCAATATCGAACATATCAGTTTGTCCATCTTCAACAAAAGTACTATAACTAAATTGTCCATTTTCATCTGTTTCAATGAGTATGTAGGAGTCTCTTTCAATTTCTAAGTTTATATTTTGAATTGGAACTCCTAATTCATCAATTATGGTTCCAGATATTACATATTCTGAGTTTCGCTGGGATTTACATAACCATTCATCATCAGATGTCATCTCACATTTTGTTGTGCTGTCTAATAATAAAGAAGGTGAAGCTAATAGTGATAAATTAGCAACTCTTGAACTTCCGAATAGGCTCTCAGAGGTAAATAATTGGACCGAAACATTATGAATTCCAGCATTTTTGATTGATAAATCTATTGAATAAGTGTATCTTCCCTCACTATTTGTTTCCGCTGGACCAACATAGGTATCATCAAAATACAAATTGACTATTTGCTGAGAGATACCATCATTATTATGGTCTGTAAGATTTCCTTCTAATTTTATTATGTTAGTTCTAAGACATTCATTACATATTTCATTACTTTGTACAGCTTCTATAGTTAAACTACTTTGACCTTTTATTATGATAGTATACACAGAAACATCAGATGGGTGTATATCTTCTTCAGAGGGGAGATATGTTGCAGTTAAGATAGTTTCACCCCATGATGCATTTCCGGGGATAAATAGGTCAAATTCCCAATCTTGGTTTCCAGTTATATCTATATTTCCAACTTTATTACCTCCATATTGAAGACTTACAGCCCCCGTAGGTTGTTCAATTAAATCACCTAATATACTTCCACGTATCTTATATGGTAATATATTATTAATTTCAAATATATTTTCATTATCCTCATTAAAGCTTAAATTAATGGAAGCATTGATTACACGAATGTATTTCATGATATAGTAATTAGTAATATTTTCAGTGCCATTGTATTTGAAAACTAATTCAAATACTTCATCTTCAACATTTGGTAAACTTATTTCAATTGCAAAACTTCCATCTTCATTAGTGTCTTGATAGTATGTAGTATCATTAAATATTAGTTCAACCGTTTCTCCTCCTAAGTCTAAGTCATTTAATTCAATTAGTTTTCCAGCCACAATTGTAGTTTGTTGACTTGCTCCCGAATTAGGGATATTAAGAATCATAGAACTTTTTCCCTTGATTTTTAGGTCTTGTGTTGGACTCCAACTCTCTATAATTCGTTTAGATTCATTTGCATGAATTATGAATTGTAATGGGCGATGCAATTGTATTGTCCAATCTCCAGATTTCACATCAAATCCAGATGCACTAATATTGCATATAATCTTTGTAAATCCATCATCATCACTAACTCCCTGGCCAATTTTGTAGTCTGCACCTCCATCTTCAGTTTCATTTATGTATGCTTCGACTAGTACTCCAATATATGGTTCATCAGAGGTAATGTTTATCATATTAAAAGACCAAATAAATTCTTGATCTTTATAGACTAGTTCAGGCGGGAATTCAGGTGTCCCTGCTCTTGATGGTGGACTTCCCCACGGTGGATCCTCGTCTTCAAAATTTCCATACACTGGATTTTCTTCATCTATATCCCCATCATCCCAACTGTCTTCATCCGTGTTTTCTTCTTTAGGATTAGAGGTATTCCATCCTTGAACATCATAAAATAATTGAGGTGTATTATCATCGCCAGTAATATTCCAGTAATAAAATAGCTCATAATAATCGGAGAGTCCATCTCCATCGGTGTCACTATTTTTTGGATTTGTACGTGAATTATAGGTGTCATTAGAAGGAAGAATTTCATCCAGATCACTTACCAAATCACCATCTGAATCTGATGATGTTGGATCTGAAGGGTAGTTGTATTGATTATCTACATCATCTCTCTGTATATTCCAAGGATCAATTTCATCTCCATCTCCTAGTGTATCATTGTCGGAGTCTTGATCTAATGGGTTTGTAGTATAACCATGAGCATTGTTTCCTTGAATTTCATCTAAATTACTTAATCCATCCTGATCTAAATCTTCATCTCCATCTAATGTGCCATCTTCGTCCGTATCATTGTTAATTAAATCATATGTATATCCTTGCGTAGCTCGAGCCCATTCCCAAGTATCATTTAATCCATCACTATCTGAATCAATACTTAGAGGATTACTATTTAAACTAATAATTTCTAGTCCATCACTTAAACCATCATTATCGGTATCATAATCTTTTGGATCTGTATTATGTGTATTAATTTCATCATAATCAATTACACCATCTCCATCAGAGTCCTCATCATTTGGATCCGTACATTCATCATCGTTTTCACCATAGATACAATTATTGACTTCATCATAATCATTTAATCCATCTCCATCTGTGTCATTTTTGTTTGGATCTGAAGTGTAACCATAGGTGTTATTCAATCCATAAAATTCATCATAGTCACTTAATAAATCATCATCAGAATCCGGATCATTTGGATCTGTAAATAGATTATAGTCATACAATTCCCAACTATCTAGAAGCCCATCATCATCAGAATCCTCATCTTTAGGGTCTGTAAGGTGAGTATTTATTTCGTTTCCGTCTTCTGCAGAATCATTATCCGAATCCACATCTTTTGGATCAGTACATTCATCGTTAGTTTCACCATAGATACAATTATTGACTTCATCATAATCATTCAAACCATCTCCATCAGAATCAGCATCCTTTGGATCAGTACATTCATCATTATCTTCGCCATAGAAGCAATTGCTAATTTCGGCAGAATCATTTAGCCCATCATCGTCACTGTCATTTTTGTTTGGATCTGAAGTGTAACCATATGTATTATTCAATCCATAAACTTCATCTCCATCAGACAAACCATCATCATCCGAATCAGGATCATTTGGATCTGTTTCTTCTAGTATTTCTTCACCATTACTTAATCCATCAGCATCATTATCTAAGGCATCAAGGAAATCGTCACTAAAATCATTAGGATTTGTACCATCGGTATCCACTTCAGTTCCATCTCTTATACCTCCATTATCTGAATCCATATCAAGAGGATTCGTAGCACCATGGCCATGAGAAGTACCATTTCCATCCTGTCCCGATTTTTCTTGGCCATCAGTTAGGCGGTCTCCATCAGAGTCTTCTTCCATTGGATCAGTACCTTCCAAAATTATCTCGGTCCAATCATCTAGACCATCATTATCCGAATCACTTTCCGTAGGATCCGTACAATCAGAACCTGTATTGTTTTGACCATAAATGCAATTGTTCACTTCAATATAATCACTTAGGTTATCCTCGTCAGTATCGGAGTTTGTAGGATTTGTAAGATGTGTGTTTACTTCATCTCCATCAAATAGCCCATCTCCATCACTGTCCTGATCCATTGGATCAGTTTCATGATTATTTACTTCATCCCCATCATCTAATCCATCGTTATCAGAATCGCCATCCATTGGATCAGTACACTCCTCATCAGCCTCACCATAGATACAGTTGTAGATTTCATCATAGTCACTTATACCGTCTTGATCGGTATCTGATAGGATGAGATTAGTACATTCATCATCATCTTCACCATAATTACAATTAGATACCTCAATCCCATCATTTAATCCGTCATCATCAGTGTCAGTATCTCTTGGATCTGAATTGTATAAATAACTTACTTCTTCTCCATCATTTATTGTGTCTCCGTCAGAGTCTTCATTGTTTGGATTAGTACATACGTCATCATCTTCACCGTAAATACAATTCGATATCTCTAGTCCATCATTTAATCCGTCATCATCAGTATCAAAATCCATTGGATCGGTGAAGTGAGTTGTAGTTTCGTCCCCGTCCCTTAAAGTATCACCATCAGAGTCATCATTTATTAGACTAGTACATTCATTATTATCTTCACCATATATGCAGTTGTTAACTTCGGTAGAGTCAGTTAAACCGTCATCATCTGTGTCAGTATTTTTTGGATCACTTGTCCAATTATTAACTTCATCCCCGTCTTCTAAACCATCGTTATCCGAATCCTCATCAATTGGACTGGTACACTCATTTTCATCTTCTCCATAAACACAATTTGTAGTTTCATCTCCGTCCTCTATTCCATCATAGTCAGAATCTTTCTTGTTTGGATTACTGGTCCAATTATTAACTTCATCCCCATCAAGTAATCCATCACCATCACTATCTGGGTTATTTGGATCAGTGCCATATATGCTTTCTTCTTCACCATTTGTCAACCCATCATTATCATCATCTAAAGCAGATAAGTTATCATCACTTCCCTCGTTAGGATTAGTACCATCCACAAGAACTTCTAAGCCATCTTTTTGTCCTCCGCCGTCTGTATCCGGATTCTGCGGATCGGTAGGCCCCCAAGTTGTATTGTCAATTTCATTCCAATCATTTAGCCCGTCATTGTCCGAGTCATCTTTTGTTGGATCAGTACATTCATCATCATCTTCACCATAGATGCAATTAGATACTTCTACTCCATCATTTATTCCATCACTATCTGAATCAGCAAGAATTGGGTTGGTGCATTGTTCACCATCTGCACCATATATGCAATTAATCAATTCATCTCCATCGCTTATTCCATCATCATCCGTGTCCGTATCCATTGGATCGGTTTCGCGTGTAATGATTTCTTCACCATCATTTATTGTATCTTCATCCGTATCCATGAGAGTTGGATTAGTACATTCATTATTGTCTTCACCATAAATACAGTTAGTGACTTCTTCTCCATCCTCTAATCCATCTCCATCGCTATCAGCAACGTTTGGATTAGTACCATATCCAACCTCATCCCCGTCATTTAAATCATCCTCATCGGTATCGGCTACAAGCGGATTAGTAGGTCCCCAAGTCATATTGTGAACTTCATCTCCATCAGACAAACCATCACCATCTGAATCAGGGTTATTTGGGTCGGTTTCTTGATTATATTCTTCACCATCATTTAATCCATCATTATCAGTATCGGGTTCATTTGGATCAGTTTCCCCAAGGTGAGGTTCAAAAATTCCATTTCCGTTTATGTCTTCCTCACCATTCGTTCGTCCATCTTCATCATCATCTCTATCTTCTGGTTGTAGATCATCAGTTTTATTTAGTGGGTTTGTCAAATCAGTTTCAATTTCTACCGCGTCAAAAGCCCCCCCTCCGTCAGTATCAATAAGGGTTGGATCAGTGCATTCATCACTATTTTCACCATATATACAATTAGTAGTTTCTTCATAATCACTTATTGTGTCGGAATCGGTGTCAAATACAGTTGGATCAGTACATTCATTATCGTTTTCACCATAAAAACAGTTAAAAATTTCGTCATAGTCACTTATGCTGTCACCATCAGTATCACTAGATTCAGAATTAGTACACTGATTTTGTCCTGAACCATATATACAATTTTCATCTTCAACATGGTCATACAGTCCATCACCATCTTGATCCTTAATATCATCATCTGGGTTTCTGGGGTCAGTTGAATCGGTTAGCAATTCTTCAGAATCACTTCGGCCTCCTCCATCAGTATCAGCTAACTCGGGTGCCGTTTCAGAAAAATCTAGTTTTCCGTTTGCATTAGAGTCTTCCTCACCGTCTTCTAAATTATCTGAGTCTGTATCTACGTCATGAGGGTCGGTTGTTGATTCAGGTTCTTCATCAGGTTGCCATGTCTCTAAACAATTAGTTAGAGTACCACCAGTCTTAGTTTCACAGGGTTGTAAATTATGAGGTATATCTACCCATATATCCTCATAAGAGACGCCTACCTCTAGTCCATCAAGTAATCCATCACCATCAGTATCATGATCGATTGGATTGGTGAAATAGGTATAATATTCTTCTCCATCAGTTAAACCATCATTATCAGAATCTGAGTCTAAGGGATGTGAACAAAACGTACCTGCTAGAGAGTACAATCTACATAATATTTCATCATCATCTTGTAATCCATCTTCATCGGTATCATCAGTCAGTGGACTAGTTCCAGTATCTTCCACATTTACATAGATGCCAGTTCCCGTTTCCGAACCATCTGGAAGTGTATCTCCATCAGTGTCTGGGTTGAAAGGATCAGTTCCAATTCCATTCTCATACTCATCACTTAGCCCATCACCATCACTATCACTAATTTCATAATCGGTACCCGGTTGTGTACCGCCTCCTCCAACATTATCAGCTTCACCAGTATTTGTAGCACTATTACCATCGCATGTGGGACATGTTTGGGATGACGTTGCCTCCATTTGGTACCAACCTATTCCTTCTAATAATATTTCTGAATATGCGTGTCCATTCAGCATAGTTACTACTCTGGTGTTTTCTTCAATAGAATATCCAGTACTTTCTCCATATCCGCTACTATCCCACTCTTCAGGCGTGATGACCTTTCCACCGCCATTTCCTTCAACAAATCTAGTAGGTATTCCATTCAAACGTGATAATACATTGAATGCTGTTGCAAAATTAGTACATTTTCCATCACTTCCAGGATTGCCAAATAAGAAATAATCAACAAAGTCTTCACCTTCCGGCGTCAAAGTGCCATTAATATTGTAGTAGTAATTGTCACGTAGATACATTCGAATGGCTTCAGCTTTCTCGTAATCTGTCGTTTTTCCAGCCGTTATTGATGCAGCTAAGTCATAAACATCATTATCTGGCCCTGGTCTTGATGGAAAGTTAGGTAATTGTACAAGTTGTGGAGAAAATTTCACTGGAGCATTCGCAGCAGTTAGTACACTTTCTGGAATTTGATATTCAGTCATAGTGAAAGTATAGCTTTGTGCATAACTTTCTACTTTCAAATTGAATGCACTGTCCATTGTAACTTGGTTTGCAATATTTACTGAATTGGTATATAGTGAAGTTGAGAGATAACCCTGAACTGGCATTACCCAGTTCATTGTGTATTGATACTCTTGACTAGTTATTTCTGAATTTGTAACTAAATAGTCATACGTGTAGTCTGAACTTCCAGTAGACCAATAACCCGGATTTTCAATTATTCCAGATTCAATGCCATATTGTTCACATCCTGGAGAAGGGCACCATTGGCTTCTTGAATATGTATCAGTTATTGAATCATATCCGTTATCATAAACATCTTTTGCAACAGTTCTCCAATATTGAGGATTGGACGTAGGCTCTTGACAATTATCACATGTTACAGTGAATTTAACTGCCATTAACATTGCTAGTGGATAAAATCCTTCTAGCCCTCCTGTAACTCCATTAGCATCAGGTTGAGGTGTCCAGTCATTATTTGCAGCCATATCTTCAGCCCATGGAGGCAATGGTGGTTCTTGGTCTAATTTATCGGAAATTCCATCTCCATCACTATCTGGATTGTTAGGGTCAAGATGATCAATCATATTTTCATACATATCTGGAATTCCATCGCCATCACTATCAGTCATTTCTTCTTGATCTGGAATTCCATCACCATCAGCGTCAGGATCTAGACAGTTCATGATTCCATCTCCATCTAAGTCCCCTTCACAATCATACAAATCTTCCATATTGGGAGGGACAAAATCTTCGTTAATCAAATCATTCCAGAAATCCATCTCCATGTTGTCAGGAATTCCGTCATTATCCATATCGAAGTCATTAGGGTCAAAACCTAGTGATATTTCATAATCATCAGATAAACCATCTCCATCACTATCTCTGAAAGGTTGATCAGGAATACCGTCTCCATCCTTATCTGCTTCAGCTATTGGATCTTTTTCTATGTTTGCTGCTCTAGATAGAAATGGAGAATAAGGCAATGCAGTTAAAAGCAAAATCACTACAATCAAAGCTTGATATTTCTGTCCGCGCATAGGATAAATCCAAATGGCTAGAAGTAAGTCATATTATATGACTTAGCCCCGAAAAAATGGCGCCCGCGCCGGGATTTGAACCCGAGTCCTCAGGTCGACAACCTGAGATGATAGGCCAGGCTACACCACGCGAGCACGATGCCGGACCAGAGCCCTTTGTATATAGGCTTTACCAAATAATTCTACATTCCCATATTCAATCGAAACGTTGGATTACCTGCTTCACTATTTCCAAAAAACTCATCACTTTCACCTTCTTCCATCATGGCTCCCATCAAAACACCAACGGTTTCCTGTAAAAATTTTAGCTCTGTTTGAAGTTCAGAAATTGTCTTTTGAAGCTTCTTAATTTCATTAGTATCTGAAGTCACAATTCAGGCACAGTCTGACCCATTATAACAGTATCGATTCTAATTGCTTAATTTAGATTTTAAGACAGGTACAATATCAAATAAATTAGCAATAATTCCATAGTCTGCTACTTTGAATATTGGCGCATCAGGATCTTTGTTAATTGCGACTATACATTTCGATCCACTCATGCCTCCTAGATGCTGAATGGCTCCAGAGATACCTATTGCGAAATATAAATCAGGAGTGACGGTCTTTCCAGTTTGTCCTACTTGGTGTGAATGAGAAACCCAGCCAGCATCTACAATGGCTCTGCTTGCCCCAGCTGCAGCATTCAAAACAGAAGCTAATGGGCGTATGTGCTCATCATAATTCTCAGGATTTTCTAAACCTCTTCCTCCACTAACTACAATGTTTGCTTCAGTCAATTCTACAGTTCCACTTCCTCCTTTTTCAATAGAAATAGTATTCGTTGTAGAGTCAGGTATATTTCCTGAAAAATTTTCAACTGAACCAGACCATGATTCTCCAGCAGGATATGCATTATTTCGAATGCTTACTACTACTGATCCTTCAGGATTTGATCTTGCAAGTACTTTTCCTGCAAATGCAGGTCTTACAAATCCTTCACTTCCAGCTTCTAAACAGTCGCCGAGATATCCCCATCTTAATTCAGCGGCAATTCTAGGTCCTAAATCTTTACCCATTGTTGTAGCTCCCATAAGTATTTTGGTAATATTGTTCTGTTCAACAATTTGGGAAACAACAGATGTGAATTTTACAGGATCATAATATTCTAGTTTATCATCATCAGCAAGGATTATTTTTGCAGTAGCAAGTTTCATTCCAGCATCACTGATATTTTTTCCCATAACAAGCCCTACAACATCTCCCATTCCAGCAGCCACTGCTGAGACTTGCTGAGAAATATTTTTAATTTCTTTGCCATCAGCTTCTCCTATTACTAAAATAGAGCTCATAATACCTTAGCCTCCATCTTTAGTTTTTCAAGTAATTTATCTACCTTCTCTTCAGGTGATTCACCATCTATAATTAATCCACCATCTCTTGCAGGTGGCAATGAACATTCAATCGTTTCAACATCATTCTCTTCTGAAGCACTTACGCTACGATTTTCGAATGACTTTCGTTTAGACATCATAATATCTTTCAGTGCTGGAAATCTTACTTTAGTCATATCTTTTTGAGCAGTTACTAAAACAGGTAAGGTAGATTCAATGATTTGTAATCCACCTTCAATTTGCCTTTTAGCTGTAATTTTTTCTCCATTTAGTTCTAATTTCGTTACTCCTGAAATGTGTGGGATATTTAGATGATGTGCTACCATAGGTCCAGTAGCTCCTTGATAGTAGTCAATTCCTTGAACACCGCCAATTACTAAATCAGCATTGAGTTCTTTTATTGCCTCAGCTAAAATCTTAGAGTTTGTAGATGGTTTATCTCCTCTGTACCCTTCTTGTCGTAAAACAACAGCTTCATCAGCTCCAATAGCCATCATTTTTCGTAAATCAGTATCGATTCCAGGATTGTCAGAGAATAAGCATACAAGTGTAACTTTTCCCCCTACACTTTCTTTGAATTGAACTGCTTGCTCGACTGCAAATTCATCATATGGGTTCACCATATATTTGAATGCATCTTCTTTCACTTTTCCATCCACAATTTCCAACCTGGATTCGGTGTCTGGGACCATTTTGATTAAAACTGCTATGTTCATGTTTTTACCTCTAAATTTTCTAATAATATCTCAGAAATGTCTTTTACTGATTTTCCATCGCCAATACTTTTCAAGCCATCACTCATCATCGTCATACAGAAGGGACAGCCTACTGCTACAGTGTCAGCCCCTGTTTTTGAGGCTTCTCTTGCTCTGATTTCATTAACTCTTTTATCAGCATCTTCTTCCATCCATATCTGAGCACCACCGCCACCGCAACAGAAGGAGTTAGTTCCATGCCTTTCCATTTCGATAATGTCATTTCCTAAGGCACCTCTTGGTGCTTCAGTTTCACCCCCAATACGGCCAAGATAACAAGGGTCATGGAAAGTAACTTTATCCTCAAAGTCCTTAAAAATTAGTTTTTCTTTTTGGCGTAAATCATTTAATATTTGAGAATGGTGATATACTTCATATTTTCCGCCATATTTTTCATATTCTTTTCCTATTGTATGGAAACAGTGTGGGCATGCTGTAATTACTTTGAGAGTTCCTAATGAGTTCATTGTTTCTACATTCATTTCAGCCATCATTTGGAACAAGAATTCATTACCAGCTCTTCTTGCCGGATCACCATTACAGGCTTCCATTTCACCTAGTATAGTAAAGTCAACACCGGCTTCTTTCAAAAGCTTGGCAGTTGCGATTGATACCTTTTTATTCCTATCGTCGAAAGAACCAGCACATCCTACATAGAATAAATATTCAGCCGGTTCACCTATTTTTATGTCTAAACCTTCAGCCCAATGAGCTCTTGTATGTGCGCCTAAACCCCAAGGGTTTGAATTGCGTTCTAAATTATTGAATAAGTTTTGAAGTTCTTCTGGAAATTCCGATGCTTCCATTACTAAATGCCTTCTTGCGTCTGTAAGTTTTGGTACATGTTCAATATGAACGGGACATGCTTCTACACAGGCATAGCAGGTTGTACACGCCCATATTGCGTCTGGAGTAAATCTTTGGACAATGTCTTCTTCAGGTACATTACCAGATAGAAGAGAAGTTCCATGTTCTTTACCATAATTTTTGATATCCATAATAATTTGCATGGGATTCAATGTTTTTCCACTATTATATGCAGGACAGACATCTTGACATCGAGCACAAGCAGTACATGCCCATCCATCAGATAATTGTCTCCATGTAAAATCAGTGAATTTATTTACACCTAATGTTAGATTATCAAAGTCTAAATCATCTGTTTTAACTGCTATATTGTTATCATCAGTTTGCATAGGGAGCATCGTTCCCATTGGTTCATGATCTTGAAACATTACATTAGGAATGGTTCCTATTAAGTGAGAATGCTTAGTTTGAGGAATTTCAATTAAGAATAGTCCTATCAAAATCATATGTATCCAATAACTAGCATCTATTATTGTACCAAGACTTTCGGTATTGATACTTTCCATTTGTTTAGCGAAAAGTACACCAATTGGTTCCCAATTATTATAGTGTACATTTTCTCCAATCATATATCCCGCTTCTACAATAAAAGCAGTCAAGACAATTCCTAAAATTGCAAACAAAATGAGTATTCCTTCCATACTAGTCCCCTTCAGCTTTTCAGGCCTTACAATTAATCTACGATATAATGAGATTAGAATTCCAACTCCGGCCATTGTGTATCCCAAATCGACGATAAGATTCCATATGTTGGCTAAGTATATTTTTTCAAGGAATTTGGCAAGTAGTCCTCCAGTACCTAAATCGATTACATCGCTGACAAGCATTAGGAATCCCCAAAAAATCAAAGCATGAGCATATCCTGCTAGTTTGTCTTGAACTACTTTTCGTTGTCCGAGCCAGTCAGTTAAAAATTCTTTTGATCTTTGTTTCCAAGAATTGAATCTGTCATCATTTTTTCCAAGTCTTATTAATTTTACAATAAATCCAACTTGGTATATGTGCGAACCTACTGCAATTAGAGACCATAGTCCAAGAATAGCATACCACGGAATGCCATAATAATCATGAAAAGGATTCATCAGGTATCTCCTATCTTCTGTATTTTGTCCATTCTATTTTAAATATCTCCCAAGTTTACGCAGATTGTAAATATGTCGCCATCTTTAGCATTAAATTTTTGCCTAAGAAAAACTGGAGAAATTACTTCTACGACTCTTTTGTAATGAGTTCTTTTTGGTGAAATAATTGCACAATCTTCAATAATTTCTACCTCAGTCTTGAGAGTGCATTCAAAGACCCAGGCTTTTCCAAAAGTTCGTCCTTCTTGTTCAAATCCATTAATTAGCATTCCTTCAGCTGCCCTCATAGCTTCCATTTTTGGGATTTCATCTTCATTTAATCTTAAATTAAACGTTCCTTCAAATGGTTCCCAACCAAGTTTTTCTTGAAATTGGTGCATATATCCTTTTTTAGAAATATAGTATCCACCTTCACCAAGTCCCGTTTCTAACGTTCCTTTCATTTCAATCTCTCTCTGAGTTCCAAACATTAAATTATACTCAGAGAATTCTTTTCTTAATATCACAATTCCTTTTTCTAGTATGGTAACAATTTGTCCACCTTGTGCTAATCTTCTATCCACAAAGCCTTCATCTACTAGTTCTATCAGATATCTTGATGCAGATTGTTGACTAATTCCCAAATTTTTAGATAACCTAATTGAGGAGATGTGTACGGGATGTCTAGTTCCGCCTTGTAATGCTAGAAATTTCAAAGCCGAAAGTAAAGTTGGTTTCAGTTTTTTTCCTCCTTTACTATATCTTGGATTTGAGCTTTTTGTTCTTCAGTCATATGTTCCATTGATTTCCGAGATTGATCAACTAAATCTCCCATTATGATACTATAAAGCATTGGCACAAGTGTGTTACTCTCTATTCTAGCTTCATAATCATTCATGGCAGCATCACGTTGAGTTTTCAATTGTTCAGCATCCATGCTTCCTTGTCCTAATCCTTGACATGCTTTATCACTTACAAAATATTTACTTCCATTATAACTTAGAGGATAGGCTTGGCAGTTCAGAGGCATATCATGGTGTATTTGACATATTTTATTTGCTGAATCATACATCGGACATCCTTTTTCTCCTTCTTTGTTCTCTAGTACTAATTGCGGGAAGCCTCCAGTCATATCCATACCTATATTCTGAACTAGGCCATTTAGAAGGCCGTTTTTTCTCCATCTAGAAATATCTTGAAAAGATACAGGAACCTTTTCTATTTTAGAGCAATACTGTCCACAGCTAACGCAATTGTAAACAAATTTTGGAGCTGTTTTTACACTTTTATTTGACATTTTGGTTACTCGTTTTTGAGTAAGTAAATAAATGTGGTTAATAATGATATTCCTCTGTCTCAGCAAGCGTTGTTAATAATACTGAAGATAATAATTGTCTTATTCTACGCGTAGGATATGAATCCTTTTAATGACCCTCTCTTATCGTAAATTGGTGTGAATGCTTATGAACTCAAGTAAGATATTAACGATAGCAGTGACTTTCGCCCTTTTGGTAACAACTTTGATGCCAATATTAGGTGTAGGTCCAGTCGCCACAGCGGCAGCAGATGATCCAGTTGAAGTTAAGATAGGAATGCTTAACCCAATTTCAGGTCCAATTGCAGTTTATGCTCCAGCTTTTACAGATGCAGCAGACTTAGCAATTAGTCACCTTAATGATGGGCAAACAGATTATCACTTCTCCTTGGTAGAGGGCGATTCAGGTTGTGACGGAACTACAGCCGCTTCAGCAGCTCAGACTCTGGTCGATTCAGATGTCGTGGGTATTGCAGGAGCAGCATGTTCAGGTGCAACTCTTGGAGCGCAACCAGTAGCAACTGAAGCAGGAGTACCAATGTTATCCTATGCTTCAACTTCACCAGCAGTTACAATGGCTGATGATGGAGATTTCTTGTTCCGTGTTGTCCCAAGTGATGCTCAACAAGGTGTAGCTATGGCCACTATGGCTGGAGCACACGGTTGGCAGAACCCTGGATTAATTTATATGTCCAATGATTACGGTGCAGGTTTAGCTGGCGTAGTCAAAATGGCATATGCAGCCGCTGGTGTTACTGAGATGTGTGTAGACATCGCTTATGATGACGACACAACTGATTTCAGTACACAAGTTGGACAGCTCGCAGCCGCCGGTTGTGACAGTTTAATCACAGTGACTTATGCAAATGATGGAGCAGCTCTCTTAGAGGAAATGGCACTTCAAGGTATTGAGGGGCCAACCTCACCAGTATGTTCAGCAGACTGTCCTTTCCCAGTAATGGGAGCAGATGGTATTGCAGACATGGGTTTCCTTGCAGCTTTCAGTGATCCTTCTGCAGCAGGTGGCGTAATAGCTACAAAACCTTCTTCAGGTACAGATAGTACTGTTAAGACTGCCTTTGAGGCTGCTTGGGCAGCTTACTATGTTGATGATGACGGTAACCCCGATAATGCATCAGCAGCAATCTATACTCACGAAACATATGATGCAGTAACTATGCTTGGTCAAGCAGCTATGAATGCAGAATGTGCTTCCCAGACTTGTGGCGCAGCTGTCCGTGATGCTCTTAGAGCATTAGGAGATGGTTACACAGGTGCAAGTGGAACTCATTCATTTGACCAAGCAGGAGATGTAGCAGGTTCAGGTTATGATGTATGTCAGTTCGTTCCAATTATTGTAGATGGTCAGCCATCACTTCAATTGGCATGTACTGGTCACTTTGGAAATTCTTTGACTTTCCCAGGTGCAGCACATATCAAAATCGGTATGCTAAATCCAATAACGGGTCCAATTGCAGTTTATTCACCAGGTTTTACTATTGCCTCGCAAGTAGCAATTGGTTACATGAACACAATTGCTCCATTAACTTTTCAATTTTCATTAATTGAAGCAGATTCAGGTTGTGATGGAACTACAGCAGCTACAGCAGCTCAGACTTTAATTGATGCAGGTGTAGTAGGTATTGCCGGAGCTGCATGTTCAGGAGCAACACTTGGAGCTATTGAAGTAGCGAAGACTGCAGGAGTACCAATGGTATCCTACGCTTCAACTTCACCAGCAATAACAAACCACGATGATGATGGTTATCTATTCAGAGTCGTACCAAGTGATGCACAACAGGGTGCAGCGCTTGCAGATGCTTATACTGCATCAGGTTATGATAATCCAGCACTTCTTTCAATGACCAATGACTACGGCGCAGGTTTTGCAGCTGCATTCAAAGAAAACTATGATGGTGATCTTTGTGCAGAAGCAGCCTACGATGATGATACAACCGACTTTACAGCAACTGTAGAATCAGTAGCATCAAGCGGTTGTGACTCCGTTGTAATGATTACATACGCAACAGATGGAGCTTACATTGCCGAAGAAATGGCCACACAAGGTTTGGATCTTCCGATATTTGGTGGTGATGGAATTGCAGACGTTAGCTTTGCAAGTGCTTTCACTGACGCATCATTGGTAAGCGGAATAACCGTAACCAAGCCAGCATCAGGTCCGTCTTCTTCATTGGGTGCCATGTTTGATATGTTCTATGGTGCAGCAGCAACTGCAGCAGGCTATGATGGTGGTATTTACACAAGAGAAGTATTCGATGCAGTCGCAATTATTGGTCTTGCAGAAGCAACTGCTCTTAGAACTCCAGCTGATGATGGAGCTAAGGATATGCTAGGAGTACTCGTAGCAGCTCAAGGAGCACCACAAGATGGAGCTAGCGGTTCCCATGCATTCGATGCAAACGGGGATGTTGCAGGTTCCGGATTTGATGTGTGTACTTTCGGTGCAGACGCAGATGGAGTTACAACATTAGACTGTCACAGTTCTTGGGGCTTATTTGATGGCCTTACAGATGGTGGTATAGCTAAGAAGCCAGCCGATGTAGTTGATGTAGTAGAAGAAGTATTAGGATGTATGGATAGTACAGCCAATAATTACAATGCTAATGCAACTATGGTTGATGATGTTGGATGTACTTTTGATAAAGTAGAAGATGAGGTTCCAGGGTTTGGACTATTATCTGCTGTAGCTGCTATCGGTGTAGTATTACTTCTCCGCAGAAGAAACTAAGTTCTTACTCAGAGAAAGAACTCATAAGCAAATAGGGTTGTCACAGTGATGTGGCTGGCCCTATCTTGTAAGAGGGGATTGCTTGTTATAGTGACCTCTCAGTTTGCACATGTTATCAGAGGTAGATATATTTGGACAGAGAAGACCCTAACAACGTTTCAGCAACGGATGTGTTCAGATATGTCCGAGAATGTTTTGATTCTATTCCTCTTAGTCTAAAATTTGCATTCATAGTTTTCTTAGATGCCTCTTATGGTCTTCGCAATCAAAGTGGCATATTTTCAATAATAATCCATGGTGATCCTTTATGGATTGTCCAATTTTTTGAATATGTGTTATCTAGCATGTATATTCTTTATTCTATTTTTAATTTTGTGAAGGGATTTGTGAGGACTTTATTCACGGTCTTTACGCCCGTTTTTATTCTACTGATATTTGCATTTTGTCTTGATCAACTATTTATGGGGCAAGAAACAACTGCATCAACTAGTTTTAATCTAAGTTCTACATTCTTTAGTGGGTTGTATTGGGGTTCAGCATATCTTTCCATAGCAGTTGGCCTTACAATAATATATAAAGTTCAAAATTTCGGTAATTTTGCACAGGCCGAAATGATGCTTGTTGGTGCTT
>JAPYSW010000042.1 GCA_029936395.1 Candidatus Poseidoniia archaeon | reverse complement strand
TAAGCTCGAAACCCGCCTCAAAACGAGGCATTATGACACTTATAGAAGATAAGATTGATAGGACCGGGGTGTAAGCACCGAGAGCTATAATGTTGTTGGAAGTACTACTTCGGTAGTGCGGAAAATAACATTTCGAGGTGTTAAGCCCGTCGGTTACTAATAGTCAAAACTGCTAAAATACCGTCGGCTTCAACCGTAAAAGGGTTTGCGTATGTCCCCCATTATTTTTTAATTAACCAGGGGGCCAAGACATCTGTCTTTCACCAAGTAAATGTAAGTGAATATGGAATACTGTTTGTTGTCCATGTTCATTACAATTAAAGACTGTCCGATAACCTAATTCTGAAAATCCTTTTAATTTAGCTATTTCTTTAGCTGCTAAAATTAATTCGCCCATGGTTTGCGTATGCTCTTTTTTAAGATCATTCAAAGTGGAAATATGTATTTTAGGAATAATCAGAATATGTTCTGGAGCTGCAGGATTTATATCATTAAAAGCTAAAACATGTTCATTCTCATATACTTTTTCACTAGGAATTTCACCATCTCTTATCTTGCAGAAAAGACAATCTGTCATAATTGGTTATTGGTCGTGTTCTTAAACTACTACATCAAGGAAAGATTACCTGCAATAGCACCCATTGCAGTTCCAGTTTCAAAAGCTATATTTTTTCCTGTAATTTCAAAATGATGATTTGAGTTTTCAATATATGAGGTTGGGAGTCCTTTGGGGCCAAGCCCCATAACCATACACACTTTTCCATGGGGCATCTCTAATTTACTTGTATCTGGGTTTGCGGTAGTAACTACTTTGGAACCTGCCCATGATTCATCTATATCTTTATCAAAGAATCGAAAACGATCCTTGGATATTAATTGTGATATATAACCCTCATTGGATAAACGCATTTCTTTCTTGATTTCTTTTACTAACGCATCCGTTGATATTTCAGGGAATCCAATCAAAGCTAAATCTAAATCAAACGCTGAACAAAGGTTGGAAGCTTTGAAAACTGCTTTGAAATGTGGGTGATTCCAATTACCTCCATAGGTATTATAGAGCCCTAGAGTGTGCTTTCCTTTGCTTGAAATGTCTTCTAAAGGGATTACTGGTTTAGATTGCTTTGTAGCCGGGATACTTAACCGGTCTACTGCTGTTTTTAATTTATTTTCCAGTTTTATTTTATATTCTGATGTTGAAATAGTTTGTAAAGTCTTTTCAGCCTTGGAAACATAGGTTTGTGAATCGGTATGCCACTTGTTACGATCTGAATGTGCTATAATTGCTATTAAAATAGGTAAGGATTCTTCAGGATTCTTCTTTGAAATCTTTAATTCAATTAAATTAAGGTCTGAAGGTGTAGAACTTATTCTAACTAAATATCTTAACATTTCTTCCGATAAAGAAGACTCTAATGCCAATTCGAGGGGGGAGGGAGATATACTGGTTTTCACTTTGAATAATTGTAAATGTAAATAACCTAATAATTTAATTCTAAGTTCGCCCTCTAATTTGGATAAAATTGAAATTAAAGGATTTATGTCTGTTGTCACAATCCAAGCTCTAATTACTGCCTTAGAAGAATCAAACTCATAACCCTTTAATTTGACTGTTTTTTCTAGTATAGAATCCAATTGTTCAATTGGAAAATTTTTTACATTTTTTATTAAAAAGTTATTAATATCTTTTTTCTTTTCGGTAATAACTATTTCGAAAATTTTTTTATATTGTATATTTTTTAACTCACCATCTTCTATTTTTTTTAATCTCTTAGAAATTTCAATCAAAAGTTCAAGCCTACGCCAACTCTGATCCACTCTGTTAGCATTTACAAAAGCTTTCGAAAATATCTTCTTGGATTTAGGTGATTTTATAGACATTGAAGTGGCGATATAGATTAAGCTTAACGAAGCATAATAGGGATCGCTTAAACGATCAATTTCTGTCAATAAATCTTCAGGTGAAACTCCATCTTTAATATCACGCAAAATTTTTCTTGCTATTGACGGATTATGTTTTTTACCAGCCATTTATTCTATTTTAGAGGTCATTGCAAAGCTAATGGTTTCTTGAATCTTTCCATCAAAACCAATATTTGAGAAAAATATTGAATTATTGTTTGAGATACTCAAAAAAGCAGTACCTGAGTTTTCGGTTTTGGGATTTAATTCTTTCGCCATCTTTGGTAAAGTTAAATGCTGAGATTAAAAAGATGCTGTGATGTAATATTACCTCTAAAACACTAACTATTTCATCTTAGATGCTATATTATAAGAAAATATGCGTAAACTATAAAATCAAAGTGCGCAATCAAACGTTATGATTAGTGTCACTGAAATGGCTGCTGAAAAAATTAACAAAGCTCTAACTGAACAAGAAATGGCTGGAAAAGCACTTCGGTTGGGCGTTTTCCCTGGTGGATGTAGTGGAGGCTACCAGTATGCTTTGGGTTTTGATGATCAAAATGATAATGATACTACAGTGGAAGCAAATGGTTTGAAATTATTAGTTAATAATGACGATATAGAGAAAGTTAAAGGAACTGAAATAGATTATATTGTTACTGAAATGGGTGAAGGTTTTAGAGTGAATAATCCGAATCCGGCCCCTGAAGGTCAAAAAGGTCAATGTAGCTGCGGTTCAGATAGTGGCTGCTGTTAAAAAAAAGGTATTTTAATATATCTAGCGCATAATATCTAATATAATGAAAAACGTAAGTATTGCTTCACAAATTTTTTCTCTATTAATTGTAGCAACTATGATGAGTAGTGCTTTTTTTCTTTACATTCAAGAAAGTGAAGAATTATATGGCAATAATAGAGTTCCTGTATGGGCAAGAAGTGAGCTACCCTATGATACTTCCCAAGCATGGAGTTATGTACTTGAACAAGGACAATATGGATTATTAGAAACGGATAACGAATTTAGCTCTGTACATGTGATGATTCCTTATAATCTACCGGAAACTGAAGGAGGTGCAGCCATAGATCCTCAATGTGTTTTAAATTTTAATCCTGATAAATGTCCTCATATTAGTTTAGCTTATTGGAGGCCAGACGTTCCAGATGGCATGAAAGTTCCAGTTATAGCTGAATTTGGACCGTATTTTGGCGAAACTTCGGCCCAAACTCCAGATGTGTCACAACCGGGAAGCTGGCTAGGTGCTGGAATAATCATGAATTTATTACCCCATGGATTTGCTTTTGCACAAGTTTCTGTGACTGGGACTGGAATGTCAAACCATTGTATGGATTTAATGGGATTTTCTGAACAAGAAGGAATTAATGCAGCCATAGAATGGTTAGGGACTCAAGAATGGTCGAATGGAAATGTAGGGTTGATTGGGAAATCCTATGATGGTTCGACACCTTGGGAAGCTGCAATGTATGGTGATGAATATCTGAAAACTATTGTTCCAATTTCAGGACTAATTGGTGTTCGAGAACTGATGTGGAAAAATGGTTCTTCGGAGGCTAGAGCTCCTTTCATGCATAATGTCGTTTATGGAAGCTATGGTTTTGAAGCTGACAAGGGTGATGAAAATCTACAAAATGCCTGTGAAGATTATCTTCTAGGTCCAATACACGCAACAAATGGATATGTTTTTGCTGGAAATGAATTTGTAGAAAGCTATTGGGAAGAGAGATACTTTCTTGATAGGGTACTAGAAAATTATGAAGGGTCTGTATATATCGTCCAAGGATTTCATGATTGGAATGTTGATCCGCATATGGCAGTTCCTACGATTAATGCACTTTTAGATAAGGGAATTGAAGCAAAAGTCTTGATGGGCCAATGGGATCATGACTATCCTGATAGGCCAGATTACCAAAAAGAGAGGTCAGACCCTGGAAGAGGTTCTGAAGCTTACCCTCAAATGGTTAGATTTGACTGGATGCAAGACCTCCTTGAATGGTTTACTTACTATCTACAAGAAACTGGACCTAAACCAAGTCTTTACCTTGAAATACAAAATAATCATGGTGAATGGAGGGTAGAAGAAAGGTATCCAGCATCTGACTCAAAAACTATTGAAATGATTTTGGGGAGTGAGGCTCTTATGCATAATGAAGATACTGGGACAATAATCACACCCCTTGTCGAAGATTATGTAGTTTTTGAAACACCTAAGTTCAATCAAACTCTCCGTTTTGGCGGATTACCTCAACTTCATGTTGATGTTACTCTTACTGGATCAGGCGGTTCATTATACGCGCTTATGGAAGATTGTGACTCAACCGATGAATGTATCCATATTGGACATGCAACAATGGATCTGAGATATCATGCCGGCGGCAATGAGTATAATGTTCTCGTTCCTGGAGAGACTGTTAATGCTAAAATGGAATTTTTTGCAATGGATGTTCTAATCCCTGAAGGGCACTACATTCGTTTATCATTAACTGATATTGGCGAGGATTATCTACCTCCAAGCAATACTTCTCCAGTAGAAATTGGAATAAATGAGAATAGTATACTTAGACTTCACGAAATAAATTACAATAATAAACTCGTATTTGAGCCACCAGCATGTACATTTAGCGATTGTCTAGAAGAATAGATATCTCTTAAAAGTCAGGGTTATAGGTAAATGTGGAACAATTAAAATCAATAGCTATTACATTTCTGTTTTTAGTACCCGCAATAGCTGGTTGTCTAGGAGATGAAGAACTAGTCTCACTTTCTACAAAAGACATCATAGTTTCGCCTGAAACAATGATTGCTGGAGAATTTCAACCCCTTGTTATAACCGTCAAAAAAGATATGTCTGTGTTTATTCCTACTTTAGTTATTGATCCGCTTTCTAATTATGTACAAAATGGTACTGTTCTAGATATGAAAATGGGTGAAACCAGACAATTAATTTCAATGGCACCTCCTAGAATTGATTCTACATTTGTTTTTTTAGCTAATTACGGCACTCAAATTTGGCCTATTAGAAACTCTAACGAGAGTTGGGATGATTGGGTTAATCGGAATGGAATTATAGAAGAAGGGTGGGCAGTCGAAAGAGTTATGCCTTCTGAGGGGGCCTCTTTGGATACATTGAACCTGACGAAGAATAAAAACGGAAACGTGGTTCCCGTCAAAATTGGCGTGGAAAGGCCGGTTTCAGCCGCATATTCTATTGATGAAGGAGGCTTGTTTTCGACCGGATTTGTAGATGGTCGGACTGTGTACAATAACATCGCTAGAATAACTGATGATTCTCCTAAGATAACCTCTCCTGATTTAGCTACGGGATATTTAGATCGATGGGCTGGACAAGGCAATCTTGCATACGAAGATGCTGCACAATTTCTTATCGCTGAAATGAATGCTTATGGACTAAGAGTAGAAACTCAACGGTTTGACCTAACTGATGTTCTTGGTAATCAAAATCCTGAAGCATACAATGTTTGTGGATTTAGAGATGGGACTTTATATCCTGATGAATGGTTAGTATTTGGTGCTCATTTTGATATCGCTCCACCTGCGAATGCTGTAATGGTAGATCCTCATATTTCTGGTCAAAGAACGTATGGAACTCGATATGGTGCGTATGATAACACAGCTGGAACATCGATGGTTTTGGCCACTGCTGAAGCTATGGCAGATATGCCTTATGACACGCGAAGAACCATGGTATTCTGTTTATGGTCAGGTGAAGAAGGTGGAAAACGCGGTAGTGATTACTGGACAGACACTTTAGAAGATGAACATCCTGGTGTGACTGTTACTAATTACATCAACCTTGACATGGCGGGAGTTAATTGGCCTGGAGGAGGAGGTGCTCCTTGTGGAGATGAACATGGAGGTAGTGGAGGATGTGATCCTGACCCTCAGCCAGATGATGATGGATATCCTAAAGATAATGAGGTCTGGCCTATGAGAATTTACATTGGCCCTTCTTTAAATTATAATAAAATTGATCAACCAGATATGGTGTATCTTAGTCAATGGATTGGATCTGATGCGATGAATGTTTCAATGCAGCAAGATATCTTAGTGGGGTCTGACAACAATAGCGACTCTACGTGGAAGTATGATGTCTGGGTAGAAAAAAATAGGCCTGAAATAATAATTTATGAAGATACAACTGCAAGAAGTGACCATGCCTCATTTCAAGATAATTTAGGAACTATTACTCTAGGGTATGGAGGTCTTGTTGATGGTTACTGGTGCTATCATCAGACTTGTGATACTTTAGAAGAAATGGAAGATTGGATGGAGACTGAAGGTAAAGACTATGGAAATAATGCGACAGGAAAAAATAATTTAGTTAATTCTTTAGATTTGATAACTTGGTGGGCCACATACAGTTTCTTCCACATGGATGAAAGACCTATTTTGAATGCTTTT
>JAPYSW010000041.1 GCA_029936395.1 Candidatus Poseidoniia archaeon | reverse complement strand
TAACTTACTATATTCAAACAGCTATTGATGATGCTGATGAAGGAGATACAATAAGCGTTTGGAGTGGTACTTATTATGAGAATATTGAGATTAACAAAGAGATAATTCTGATAGGTGATGGTACTTCAACAATAATCACTGTGGATGTCTCAGATTCAGGTCTTGGATCTCCACCAATAGTTAATTCATCTCGTGAAGGAATTAATATTACAGCAGATAATGTTGAGCTTCGTGATTTAATTATATCGAATTTTAGTATTGGAATTAAAATATTTGGAGCAGATGAGGTTTATTTGTCTAATATTCAAATTTTTGATGTAGATTCTGATGGAATTCAGGTTTCAGGTTCTGAATATGCAGAAATAATAGGTTTGTATATTGAGTCTTCATCTGATGGTAGTGGAATAAGTGTTATTTCAGGTTCTGATAATTTTGTAATGAGCGATACAGTCATTATTGGGTTTGAAAATGGAATATTTGTTAATTCATATGGTGCTTCTCTTGAAAATGTCACATCATCATTTAATGATAATTATGGTTGTTATGTTGTAGGTACAAATATAGAAATATCAGATAGTACCTTTACTGAGAATGGTATTAATGGAATTAAGTTAAATGCGCTTACTTCAGGAATATTAGATAATAACCTAATATTTGATAATGGTAATGCTGAGGTACGTATAATCTCTGTTGTTAATATTGAAATGAAGGATAATAGTATTTCGGATCCATCCGATGGTTATGGAATTCATGTAACAACCAGTTCAGGTTTGGATATACATGACAATATTTTGAATCTTACAATATGGTTAGACGATTCTGATTTTAATACAATTAGAAATAATATATTTAGTAGCATAAATGGCGGAAGTATTACATATGATAATGCGGCAATTGTAGTAGCTGGAAGCAATAATACCCTTTCTGATAATGATATCGATGATGTTGGTATCGCCTTTGCTTTCCTTCCAGGTAATCATAATTATAATACTATTGAGAATAATACCTTAGGATTGGCAGGATATGATATTGAGTATTATACTACAGGACAAAATAATACTTTTATTAATACAGACATAGGAATCGTAGACATATCAGAAGATAGCTATTTTGAGATTATACAATTCATAGATATTGAGATGTTAACTCTAACAGGACCAGCAGATGGCGTGGAGTTGGAAATTTTGGAGGGTGATAATTCTATATATTCAACAGAAATGTATGGCGGCTCTGATGCTAAAACTGACACATTTGGAACACTTGATAGATTATTTATTATTAGTAAAATTTATGATGGTGTGTGGGTTCCTGAGTATGTTGATACTTTTATTACATATTATTATGATGGAGCTGAATATAACAAAGAATTAGATATTTCTATTCTTCAAGAAAATAGTCATTTAGAAAGAATATGGGTTAATCTAAGGGCGATTTCAGTTATTGCAGAAGTCAATGGAATTGGAGATAATCTACAGACTGGCGTTGAAGAAGCAGTTAAAGGTGCAGATCGGGTTCTGGTGGATCAATACACAATAGCTTATTGGCCGTTTGATGAAGGAACGGAGAATAATGTTATTGATTCTACAGGAAATTATACTGGAACAATATTACCAATAGGTATTTGGAATGATGGAAGGCCTGATTCTATAGCAGATACATCCGTTGAATTTGATGGTACTTTTACAAATATAGATACAGATTTGACTATGGATAATGTAGAATTTACAGTTGAAATATGGTTTAAAACTGAAGGATTACAGACAATGACCTTGATTTCGGATAAAGATAATCCTAATGAATGGGGTTATAATTTATACATTGATAATTTCGTTCAGTTTGACTTTACTATAGATGGTGGTCAGCGGGTAGGGGTGGAGTTAGAAACTTCAGTTATAGATGGCGAATGGCATTTTGTAACTGTTGTTAGAGGTGAAGATTATGTGCGTATTTGGTTGGATGATGAATATAGGGAGAAGTCATGGTCTGGTGAAATTGATTTTACTGGTAGTAATATTGGTATTGGTCAAACACCTCTTGGAGGCAATTTATTCAGTGGTTTAATTGATGACTTACGATTCTCAAGTATTACTCGCCATGAAGAAGATTTCATGATTGGAGGTGGAATAGTTGAATTTATATCTGAATCCTCTGATATAGATGGTAATATCTCAGAACATCGTTGGTCTTCCTCACTAGATGGTGATCTTGGTGAAGGCAGAATATTGTATTATCCCGTTGAATATTTAACTGAAGGTTCGCATACTATCTATCTTTCAATAGTAGACGATAATGGAACTTTTTCAGACACTGTGTCTTCTGTCTTAGTTGTAATGCAAAGACCTGATTCACAAATTTTATCATTGAAAATAAATGGTAATTCAGAGGCTTGGGGTTGGCAAGTTGAGTTAGATAATGGAGATTTAGTAGAATTTACTGGTGGAACTGGTAGTGAACAATTCATCAGCGCATATCTTTGGGTCTCAAGTATAGATGGAGTTCTTTATGAGAATGGCCAAGATGGGACTTCTTCATTTAGTACAACACTTCTTTCTAATGGTACACATACAATATCATTCAGTTTAAGAGGTGGGAATGGGCTTTGGAGTACTGAAAAGACATTTGACTTGGAAGTTAATGGCCGTCCAGAAATCTCAGAAAATGCAGTTATTTCTGAGACTGAACTAACCCGTTTTAGATCAGCTATGGTTAAGGTTAAGATTATTGACGATACAACTTTAGGAGAAGAGTTAGATTATGTAGTTAGTTATAGAGTTAAAGGAACTGAGGAATGGTTTGAAGAATATATACATGATGTGACCTTTAATGGTGAGACTGAAGAGTTAGAATTTATTTTCACACCAGATGGAGCTGCGCCAGTTGGAAATTATGAATTCTCAATTGAGGTTGTAGATGAATTAGGTGGAGTTTCAGATCCTTATGTATTGTCTCAAAGTATTGCAGTAGAGAATAATGATCCTGTAATTCAAAGCAGTAACTTAGATGTAGAAGAGGGTGAAGAACCGAAAACAGTTACAGCAGGTGAGGTTTTTGATTTAGGTATTGACTCTTCAGATGAAGATGGAATAGTATCTACAGTAATTTGGTATGCCGATATTGATGGTGATGGAGAACCAGAAGAGATTGGTACTGGTGCTAATTTCACATTTGAAAATAATAATCTCCCTATAGGAGACAATTTAATTATAGTAAGAGTTCTTGACAATGAAGGTAGTTATGTTGAACAAACATTTACTGTCGTTGTTATAGCTCAGCCAATTGAGGAAAGTTTGGTGGCTATGGCTTTAGAAGATTTCAGTAATAATCTACCACTTATTGCTTCAGTGGGTATTGGATTTATCATGATTGTTGGTACTATAGCACTTAGAAGAAATAGAAATACCGATCCAGTTGTTGAAGGCTTAGTAGTAGACGATGGCACAGATTCGATTTTAGCTTCAAGAGCACCAATAGAAGTAGAAGAGTGGGATATACCAACTGATGCTCAGGGTAATGCTTTGATTATCGGTGAATATATGGCTAAGAGAAGAGAGTCATACATTTCACATCCAAATAATGACGAAGTAGTTGATTATCTACATAATAATAGAGAACGTTTTGCAATATCCTCATACTTTGATGTTCCAGGCGATCCTACAGTAGTAGTAACTGATTGGGCATTACCTGAAAATCTAAGAGGTAATGTACATTTAGATTCATTCCGTCAACAAATAATTGAAAGAATTACCGATAGTTCACCAGACAAAAACTTTGTTATTATTGGAGAACCCGGAGTAGGTAAGACTGTTATGCTCTTTGAAGTATTTGACAGGTTAATGAATAAAGCTCCAGTAGGAATACTAAGCACAGATACTATTGCTAAAGCTCACGAAATGTTTGGAGTACGTGTATTCTACGACGATATTCCTGAGAATCAGAAATTAGTTGAAGCTCTAACTGAAAATGATGTTAAAGGAGTTATTGTAAGTTCAAGAGAAGCTGATTGGAAGGCATTACCAACTGAAATGCAAGCTAAATTTGACCGTTTAACAGTTCCATTATTCAGTGAATTAGATATGAAAACAATGATTCAGAAGATGATGACTTTCCAGAGCATTGGTTTCAATGAAGATTCAGTAAAAATATTAGCAGAATATGCAGAAGGAAGTCCAATCTATGTTTGGTCTATGGTTAGAGAAATGATGCACCGTGGTGTCAAAACTTTAACACGAGAATATATTAAAGAGAATTCAGTTAAAGGAATGATAAATTATGTTGCACAATTATTACAAAGATTATTGAAAGATGGAGAAGAATATCGTAAAGGTGGTCTGCATGCTTTAGCTTCTTTAATATTTTTGTCTGATCACATGGAAGAACGATATTGTAATGATTATTTCTTTGACGCTTATGTTGAAGTATTATCTAAGTATACTGAAGAGAAATTAGATGATAAAATGAACCCAAAGACTTTGAATTTAGTCTTAGCATACTTACCAATCAATGACAGCGTAATTAGATTCCCACATGACACTTGGCCAGATGTACTACAAGGATGGGGAGACATGAATCCATTCAGTACTGAATTGAGAATGATTAATCGTGCGTTTGCAGATTCAGGTATATTCCAAGATTTAAAGAAAGAAGTGGTATCTGATGTTTGGAATTCAACATATGAGAGATATAAGAGAACACCATCTCGTCAGAAGAATTCCTTTTTGGCCTTAGCAGATACTTTATTCCAGAATTTCACAATTGATGAGCTTAAAGAATCTGGAGTCGACATTGACATTGTTAGGCAGGTAGCTTCTACATATTCTCACATTCCACAGGCTGCAAAATTGATTTCGAAAATCCAAGCAGTGCTTCCACAAACAGTTACACGAATTATCAACATGCAAGATTTAGGCACAGATGGATCCCACGCACCATACAAGATTCAGGAAATGTACCTGATTTACAATGATGGACGAATGTTATCTAGTTTAATGGACAAAGAAGCAAAGGTTGATTCTGATATTATGAGTAGTATGCTAACTGCCATTAACGATTTTGTAAAAGATTCTTTCCAAACCACCGGTAATTTGGGTTCGATTGATTATGGTGAAAATCAAATTATCCTAGAAAGAGGTGAACACATTATTTTGGCATCTGTAGTTTATGGTGAAGCTAATCGTGATTTAAGATCAAGGATGAGTCGTGCATTAACTAAGATTGAAGATGAATTTGGTTCAAAGTTGAAGTCTTGGGATGGAGATGTGGATAGTCTCAGCGGAACAGTAACTCACTTACAACCAATAATGGATATTAGTAAACCAGTCACGAAGAGTATGATTGATGAGCTTCAAGCTCTTAAATCTGTTAATTTAAGATCAAGTTGGACTCAAGTTGCAGGATTCTTCGAAGTTAATTTATTATTGAATAATTATTCTAAGAAGGCAATTAAGGGGGCAAAATTAACATTAGAGTATGGTTCAGATTTCCTTAAATTAGTGAAGACCGAACCTAATTACAAATATAAGGTAAACGAAGTAGATGTCAAGAAGATACCAGCAAATGCTGAGATGTCTGTAACATTATACTTTGAACCTTTAAAGTCTGTACAAGCTTCGTTGAATGTACATCTAGATTACGATTCAAAAGGTGGAAATGCTTCTGGAGTTTCATCTGCCGTATTTGAAAGAGTTGATTTGTATAAAGAAGGTGTAAAATTAAATTTAGATGATATTAATAATGCAGCTAAAGCAGAAGTAGTAGCCATCCCTCAAACCGATACTGCAGAAGTAGTTGAGGCTGTAGCTGAAGTTGCAGAAGTAGTCGAGGCAGTGGCTGAAGTTGCAGAAGTAGTTGAGGCAGTGGCTGAAGTTGCAGAAGTAGTCGAGGCTGTAGCTGAAGTTGCAGCAGTCACCTCAGATGTTGAAGTTTTAGATGCAGTTGTTGAAGAAGCAGATTCTTTTGATAGTGGAGAGGCTGAAGTCGTAGAAGCAGAAGTAGTTGCCGAAGTTATTGAAGAACCAGAAGTACCAGCAATGGATCCTGGAGATTCTGGTGTTGATGATATTTTGAGTAAGTTGAGTGAATTGGATGATCCTGAGAACGCACCTAAGAAGAAGGAAAAGAAATCTGAAGAGGATGAAGACAAATCTGGAATGGATGACCTCTTGGGTAAATTGGATGAATTATAGATTGGTGCGGGTGCCGGGATTTGAACCCGGGTTCCAAGATTGGCAACCTTGAGTGATACCAGGCTACACTACACCCGCGTGTTTCAGTCCAGAATAATGGGTTAATAAAGCCTTGATTCATTGACGACACGGCCTTTACGTTTCTCATATCACTACACATTACCATCAATTACCGTATAACCTACCGAAATATATACTTAATTTTTGTTAAAGGATAAATAGCATTCGTTTCTGTAAACTAAAAGCTGGGGTTATAGTATGACAAAAACAAAAATCATCTCATTATTATTGGTAATATCTGGAATACTT
>JAPYSW010000040.1 GCA_029936395.1 Candidatus Poseidoniia archaeon | reverse complement strand
AAAAAGGTGGCCGCCCGAGGGCGACCTTTACCCCAAACCTAACGGGCACCATCATTGTTTCAGGGCCCTGACCCAGTTCGGGAAATGTAAGACTCCGGGGTTGTCCCTTCCATCACTATATCCGGTGGGGACCCAATGGAGTCGTGTATGCCAACTTTTGCACAGAACATCATAAATCAGCCCTGTCTTCGAAGTTCGCAATAAAATCTAGACGTGGTAGTAAATATGCTTGTCGTTTTTGGGATGATTATTTTATAGCCTTCTAAATGGACAAGAATGGACGAATCTGAAAGAGAACTACAACAACTAGTGGATGCCCTTCCACAGTATGAGAATCAGGTTCGTTATTGGGAATCACAATTAGAAGCAATTTCTAATGTTAGAAATGATGTTTACCAAGCTCAAGAAACTATAGAAGGAATGCTAGATTCCAAGCCAGGAATGGAATTATTAGTTCCTGTTGGGCACAGTACTTCATTATTCACTAAAGTTGATGATTTAGATCGAGTTTTGGTAGGGATTGGCTCAAGAGTTTTTTTGGAAACCACAAGGACAGATTCATTAGATAGATTGAGTAAACGCCTTGAAGGACTTAATGAAGCTGGTAGAACTTATTCTGAAAGTTTAGAAAAGTCTAAGAAAGATTATAATGCAGTTAGAGAAAGAGCAGAATCATTGAGTCAAAATAGAGGTCCAAATTAATGTTTAAAACATTAAGAGATAAATTATTGGGAGCCAGTAAACAAGCTGAAGAAGAATTAGATCCTCAATTAAATTTAGATTATGAAACATTTAGGCCTGAAGAGCGAGATAGTGGTGCAGTAATTCGTGAGTCACATCTTGACAATATTCTTTGGGAAATGGAATTAGCACTATTGCAATCTGATGTGGCTATGGAAGCTCTTGAAGAAATGAAAGAAATAATCAAGAAGCGATTGATTGGCCTTAGAGTTGAGAATAAAGCAGCAATTGCACCAACAATTGAGAAAGCACTCAAAGCCAGTTTAGTTGAATTATTGTCTAAGTCAGAATTTGATTCACAAATTTTACTTGAGAAAAGAGATGAGCCACTAATAATTGCATTTGTCGGCGTTAATGGAACTGGTAAGACTACAACAATTGCAAGAATAACACATTGGTTGCAAGAAAATGGAAAGAGCGTTGTTATGGCTGCTGCAGATACTTTCAGAGCAGGAGCTATTGAACAATTGGAATTACACGCTAATCGTTTAGGTTGTAAATTCATCAAGCATCAAGCAGGAGGAGATCCAGCTGCAGTTGCATTTGATGCAGTTGAGCACGCTAAAGCTAAACACCGCGACATTGTTTTGATTGATACAGCAGGTCGAATGCAAACTAATTCTAACTTGATGGATGAAATGAAAAAGATTAAGAGGGTCGCAAAACCTGATTTAATTTTCTTTGTTGGAGATTCCTTGGCAGGTAATGATGCCGTTGACCAAGCTAAAAAATTCCACGAAGCTGTTGGAATTGATGCCGTTGTTTTGACTAAGCTGGACGTAGATGCTAAAGGCGGTGCAGCTCTCAGTATATCTTCTGCGATAGGCAAACCAATAGCGTTTGTAGGAATAGGTCAAGAATATGAAGATATCATGCCGTTTGATTCAGCGTGGATTGTTGAACGTATTTTTTCTTAATTTCTCATTAGTATTGAGTACAAAGTAAATTGGGGTACCCAGTGTGAATATGCACGTCTATCATTTTTCCATATAGGATGTAAATCTATTGCGGCCTGAACATGTTCATCGTAGGCATCTTTCCATTTCTCTTCAGAAGTAGCAAGATATGCACAATGCAATCCCCAAGCTCTTGAGGCATTGATAGCAAGATGATGGTCTGTGTTCAGATCATTTACAACACTAAGATCGTAACTATCTTCTAACCATTTTGATAATTCTTCAGCACCAAGTGCAGTGTAAATCAGGTATGTTTGTAGTCCCCACAGTGAGAAAAATTCTCCTTTTCCTTCTCTATCCAAATTCATATTAAGTTTAGGGCTCATAAAATTCTGTTTTGTCTTTTCAATAACCCATTTCACCATATCATCATCTTCGAAATGTTTTCCCCAATCATGTAATTGTATCAATGCCCATGAAGGGTTTTTATATTCAGATATTGAAGGGTCACGCATTGATTTGTCTATCCATTCTCGTAAATCTAAAGCAATTTCTTGCACTAAACATTTGTAGTCACTAAATCCAGTTATCTGCTCTAATCTCATCATAAGTCGAAGATACCAAGCTCTACCATATGGCATTTCGAATTCAGGATGGTCTTTCAGGTACCGGATTTCTTCTTCCATCATCTTACTTTGTAATCTTTCTGAAACCCATTCCAGATTTTCTTTATCGCCGACCAGATGTGAACTCTCCAGCAGTGCCCAGTGGCCATGAACAGAGGAATGCCAGTCCCAGCATCCATGGAATATCATGTGTTCCGTATCCTTCTGTGATAGTTCACTTCTGAAGGTTTTGATGAATTCCTGGATTATCTTCGTCATCCAGCGTCTATGGAGCGATAATTAATACAGATTCACGTTTAGGCCAATATGATAGTCTACGAGGTAAATTTGCAGGTCGATTCCATTGCAGCGGACGAATATGCAGAATGGCTGGAACCCCATATAGAACAGATACTAGAGATAGAGGGATTTCAGGGAGCTGAATGGTTCGTTTGCGATGCAGATGATGGAAAGGCCCATTGGTCGATCAGGTATCATTTGGATAGCCGTGAATCATTAGAGAATTACCAGAAGAACTATGCACCAGCATTGATTAAGGAAGGATTAGACAGATTCGGAAAATACCTTACTTCTAACAGACGAGTAATGGTTCTTAAGAACTAAAAAATCTCATGAAGTAAGGGTGTCTAAAGAAATTGTATACTGATCGGGTAATAGGTTTTCTTTTACCTAGACCTCCAGCAGTAACACCTAAGAATAAATCTGCAAATATTTCACATAATTTATCATCATGAGAACCATAGTAAACCATTCTTTCAGGCAATTTTAGAGCCATAAGTGCAAAGAAAGATAAATCCCTTAACTCTTTACCAAATACGTTGTTCCAATCACGGTGATATTGATCTAAATGCTTCTGTGAGTAATCTCCAGTTTCCAATGCTTTCTTGATTGTATCAACTGCAATTTTGCCAGCATGCATTCCATAATATATTCCCTCACCGGACAAAGGCGAAACCATGCCTGCAGAGTCTCCTACGAGGAGTGTATTATCCATGGCTGTAGCTTTTATTGGTCCATTAAGAGGCAGAGGTGCTCCTTTCACAGGAGGTGTATCTTGGTCTTTTGGAAAATAGCCATCTTTTTTTAATAAATTTATATAATCTTCCCAGATTTCTTTAACTTTAATAGATTTAATCGTCCGATTATATCCGCCGAACCCAATATTCAATATTTCTTTTTTAGGAAAAACCCAACCGTATCCTTCAATTCCACCAGGTTTGAAATGTACTAGTAAAGATCTTTTATCTCCATAAGTTTTATCGATAAATTCCTTGCTAACTACAGGTTCCCACATCAACGCAGTCCCCATCTGATTGTCGTTCCAAGGCTTAATGTTTCGTTTTTCACGGACCATTGTAGCTAATTTGTCATTAGGTCCGGTTGCACCAATAACCATTTTCCCTTTGAAATCACCTTTTGAAGTTTTAACAGTGACTCCTTCATTAAATTCGTAATCACTTACTCTTGTTTCAGTTAGAATTTCAGCCCCAACGTCTCTTGCAGCTTCCAATAGTGCATTATCAAAAACTTCTCTTGTTATATTCCAAGGAGTTCCTTCAGGAAATTCAAAGTCTATTTTGTATTTCATAGAAGGTGAATATAGGTTCACATCATTAGAGGCACACTCAATAATCGGTTTGATGTAAGGTTCTAACTCAGGTAATTCGTCGAAAAGCCTTGCAGTTAGTAATCCACCACATGCTTTATCTCTTGGGAATTTTGATTTATCTAGGACTAGTACATTCATTCCTGCTTTAGCAGCATAAAATGCAGTTGTAGCACCACTAGGCCCTCCTCCGCAAATGATTACATCATATTCACTCATTACTATTTACCCAATTTCTGAAAGGTTCGTGTGAATCGTCCCAAGGCAGCGAAACGATTGCAGGCATTGAATAGGGGTGGTTTTTAACAATATACATTTCCAAATCCTTAAATTTCGTTTTTGAAGTCTTTATGAATATTACATGTTCAGAGTCATCTTTCAGCTTTCCCTTCCAAGAATAAATGGTTCTGACTGGCCAGAAATTACAGCATGCAGCTAACTTTTTTTCGATAATAGCTTTAGATAGAGCTTCGGCAGTCTTTTCGTCTGGTGCTGTAGTGTAGACCGTAATGCTCATTTTAACTACATTTCAAGCATGTATTAAATAGCCCCCCTTTTGTAGACGAGAACCCACGTGGGTAACCCGTGATTAATGAAGACAAAGGTCTGAAAGAGGTAAAAAAATGGCAAATCCGTTATTCGTAACATATGAAGCTCCTAAAGAGCTATCTGAGAAAGCATACCTAGCCGCTGAAACAGCACGTGATGGTGGTAAGGTTAGAAAAGGTTCCAATGAAGTAACCAAGTTGATTGAAAGAGGGCAAGCAAAATTAGTCGTAATGGCTTTAGATGTTGAACCTCCTGAAATTTTAGCGCATTTACCAATGCTCTGTGAAGAGAAACAAATTCCATACACTTATGTTCCTTCCAGAGATGAACTTGGTAAAGCAGCAGGTCTCAAAGTAACTACTGCAGCAATTGCAATTACTGAGATCGGCAAGAAGAAGGGCGCTTTAGATGAAGTTGTCAAAGCTATAGAGTTAGCTAAGAAGTAAGAAATATGGACGGTATTCCAGCACAAGTAGTTGAAGTTCTCGGACGAACGGGAATGAGAGGTGAAGCCTCTTCTGTTAAGGTTCGAGTTTTAGATGGTGACGACCGTGGCCGAATTATAAGAAGAAATGTAGTCGGACCTGTAGATATCGGCGACCAATTATTATTATTAGACTCTTCACGAGAAGCTAAAGCATTAGACAGGAGATAAAATGGCAGAAACAAAAAAATGTTCGTTTACAGGAAAGCAGATACCTCCTGGAACGGGTATGATGTATGTCAAAAAAACAGGTCAAGTACTTTACTTTATCAATTCCAAAGCTAAGAAAAATTATATCAATTTGAATAGAATTCCAGCTCGTACGCGCTGGACAGATACTTTCCATTCAAAGAGAGATAAATGAGTAACGAAGTAACTTATGTTATGATTAAGCCCGATGGGGTACAACGTGGTCTTGTTGGAGATATAATTCAACGATTTGAAAGAAAAGGTTTACAGTTAGTTGGACTTAAACAGGTCGTACCAAGTGAAGAAATAGCTAGGAAGCATTATGCAGTACATTCCGAGAAGCCTTTTTTCTCTGGTTTAATTAAATTTATTACAAGCGGACCAGTAGTCTGCATGGCTTGGTCAGGTATTGATGCAATTAGCGTTGCTCGAAATTTGATAGGATCTACAAATGGCCGTGAAGCTATACCTGGAACAATTCGCGGTGACTTTGGAATGGATATCGGTTATAACATGATACATGGTTCAGATGCTCCTGAAACTGCTGTATTTGAGCTTGGATTATGGTTTTCAGAAGGACTCAATGAATGGACTCAAGATAGCATATCTTGGGTATATGAATAATCTTCAAATCTTTTTCGAAAGTAAAATCACTGAGTTTTATCCTAATATAGTATAGGGCATAGTTTTAATCCCGTTTCTTATGGCAAAAAATCATGCCAAATCCGTCAGACCTTAGAGTAGGAGTTATCCGAATAGAGGGTACTAATTGTGAAGATGAATCTGCAGCTGCTTTTTCATCATTAGGATGCAATTCAGAGAAGGTACATCTTAAACAATTATTAGGTGAAGTCGAAAAATCGAGTTGTAGAAATATAATGGATTATGATGCGCTTTATTTCCCTGGAGGATTTAGTTCAGGCGATTATATTCGTGCTGGAGCAATTTTTGCTGCGCGTATTAAATCAGGCCTTAAATCTCAAGTCGATGAGTTTATAAAAGAAGGCAGACCAGTTTTAGGTGTTTGTAATGGTTTTCAGATTCTAGTAGAATTAGGTGCATTACCTGGCACAGATTCAGGTATAAGCATTGTTCCAGACGCTGTACTTCATACAAATGATTCTAATCGTTTTGAGGCAAGACATGTTCATCTTCGCGTTGAAGATAAATCACAAAGTTTCTTCACAAATAAGTATGAAACAAATCAAGTTTTGTCAATTCCGAATGCACATGCAGAAGGTAAATTGATGATGAGTAAAGAAAAGTTTGATGAATTAAAAAGTAATAATCAAATTGCATTCAGATATTGCGATAATGAGGGTAATTTGGAACCCGGTTATCCTTGGAATCCCAATGGTGCAGCTTATGATATTGCAGGAATTACGAATTTTCAAGGAAATGTAATGGGTATGATGCCTCATCCAGAACGTGTTTTCCATGGTTGGCAGCATGCCGATTGGACTTCATCAGGGCTGGATCCTTCAGGTCCTGGAGATGGTCGAGCTCTCTTTGAAGGAGTTGTTGATTTTCTTTGCCAGTAGATGATTTACAAGTAGCGATTAAGGCAGTAATTAGAGCTTCAGAGATTATCTTAGAAACGTTTGGTAATCCTACTGGTATCGAGTATAAATCACGTGTTGAC
>JAPYSW010000039.1 GCA_029936395.1 Candidatus Poseidoniia archaeon | reverse complement strand
CTAAGATTGGATTTTATAGTGGAGAAGCAGCAAACAGTGTTGATTTCAGACACACATTTTCTGAAGACAACCAAACTCATTACTATGTCTGTGAACCACATGCAACTATGGGTATGGCAGGTACAGTAACTGTTGGAGCGGGATCAGAAGGTGACAGAATACCTGAGGTTCTTGAAGATTCAGGCTTACCAAGTATTGGTTTCGTAGTTGGCGTACTCACTTTAGTTGGGGCAGCCGGTCTACGTCGTAAAATACACTAAGCAATAAATATCTGGGACAATCCTGATGAAAAGTTGCATATTCCGATAGCCAAAAGTAACGATGTGTATGGCTGCAGCAGTTTCAGCGACAATTCGTTAATAAGCGAATTAAATTACGTTTAAGTGGTAATAAATGGCACATTTATCCTCTTAAATACTTTTATTGACGTATTTATGTTTTCAGCTGTTAATTATATATACTAATTTCGGGAGGTCTAAGTTATGAACTTAAGCCGACTAGCTGCGCTAGCTGTATTTTTCATGATGATCATGAGCACTTTTGTCACAGTTCCAACATATAATGTAGGAGCAATGGAAGGTGGTTGTATGGATTATGATGATACTAATGACAATGGACTTTATGATGAGGGTGAACCTTGTTATGATGACGATGATGGCGGACGTCCACCTGGAGAGGGTGAAGGTTGTATGGATTATGATGATACTAATGACAATGGACTCTATGATGAGGGAGAGCCTTGTTATGATGAGTTTGAACCTGAGTTTGATTATCAATCAGTTCTAGTAGATATGATTAGTCTATCTCAGTGGGATGTTAATATCGGAGGTCATTTTTCGGTTGAAGAATCAAATGAGATGCGTTATATGATTGCAGAGATGTGTGATATGTTGGGTGTAGTCCCTTCTACTCCAAATGTTATTTCTCAACCGTGTTTGGATGCATTTGTAGAAATGATGAATAATGATTCCTTTGATGATTTTGAACCAGATATGTGCGATGCCTTTGGTCTAACTGATGATCAATGTGAGGATTTTACTTCATGTGAAGAGGGAGGTGGTTTGAGTTGTCTGAGAGTCATGCAAGAGCTTTGTGGCGACACTACTTCACCAGGACCTTATGATATTTGCAGACATTGGGAAGATTCAGATATGATGACAATCATTGGTGCGATGTTTGATTATGAAGTCCTTGCTTCACCTACTGAGGATCAAGCAACGGCATTTTTGGAGTCCATTGAGGCTATATGGGGAGATGGGGGGCATTATCAGCCAGAGGACATTGCAAATTATGATGTTCACCACTTTAATATTATTGAAGAGGAGGTAGCTAATTATACAGTTGATATTCATGGAGTACACAATGAAACAACGGGTGAAGGGTTTGAGCCTACCTATGTATATTTGTATGAGGGAACGCTTGATTATCCTACTTCAGATGAAGTTCCTTGGATAAAAGGAAATAATAGAGTTTGTGAGTACGTAAGTGCAGTTGATTTGTCCGTTGATTGCAGCAATTCATTGGGAGGATTATTGGAAGTCGGCGCATACTCTATGTTTATTACAAATTCTTGTAATCATCAATGGGAATATAACGAATCTTCAGACAGTCATGATTTTGTAGGTTATGATTGTCAATATGGATCTTACAATCTTTCAATTTATAATGATGACAATGGTTCACATGTGGATGATATTGTTGGGGAAATCTCAACAGATGATCCAGAGTTTACATTTGCCGATGTCCATGTCTCTCACAGACATGATTCTGAAGAATTTGCCTTTTTCCCTTACTATGATACGTCCGATTACCAGTTAACTGCTGGTGATGATACAGCATATTTTTATTCGGCTCAAGAAGCTGCTGATGATAATCAAACTTTGATGGTTTGGTTGTATGATGGTTCTTTTGATTCTACTCAATGGTATGAGAATTTAATGTATGTTAGTTCAGGTCGTGAGAATGATGATGATTCAGATAATCATAGCTATTTCAATATGTCTGAATTTGAGCCAGGAACTTACATATTTGTTACAACTGGTGAGCACACACATGCGAATGGTTCTTATGATGCCGGAGTTTATGCTAAAGATGATGTTGCATTAACTAGCTGGTCTGGTCAACTAGATGATAGTGATGACAGAGCTTATTTCACTTATGGATATCATGAATATTATCAGAATAATGACCACGACGATAATGGCGATGACTTTGGAAAGTCTGTATTCGAAAACATTGAGGCTTGGAGAGACGACAGTCAAACTGGAGTAGTTGCAGCCAATAACATAGTGGATATTTTCTGGGCGGCAGATGCCGCTGGTATGTTCCACGGAGATAACAACAATCATTGTGAAGATGGTCACTGTGACGAAGCAAGTCATTGTGAAGATGGTCACTGTGGTGGAGACAGTCATTGTGATGATGGCCACTGTGGAGAAGAACATCATTGTGATGATGGTCACTGTAATGCAAGTGATGGAGGTCATTGTGAAGATGGTCACTGCAACGACGATCATTGTAATGATGGTCACTGTGGCGATGGCCCTGGTGAGGGAGATTGTCCTTTCACCGATCAAGAGACTTGTGAGGTGTTACAATATTTGTGTAATGATGAAGATGATGGAGGCAATCCTGTAATGTGTGGTTGGGAAGCTGCACACTACTGTCTAGAGAATGAAGATTCTGGATGTGATGAAATAGTGGCAGCGTGTGCGTCCCCTGTAAGTACAGAACATGCATCGATTTGTGCAGCTTATAACGACTTTAATCATGATGCTTTTCATGCCGAACATGACGGTGGCGGCGGCGTATATCTTGACGGTATAGAAGGTGAAGAAACACCTCATAATTGGGATGATGATAAGGGAACGCTTGATCCAGAAAATATTGTCGGAGATATTATGCTCCATGATAATTCAAGTATTATAATGTCAAATGAGTTTGTTCTAACTTTTGATCCAGTGGATAATACCTTATCTGAACATATTTTTGAAATTGTAGATGTTGGCGATGACATGGGTTATCATTGTTGGTCTGAGCCTGGAATGAGTGGTTATGAGATGAGAATATCCTTTGATCTAGTAAATGATGGTACTGAGGATTGTGGCGACGGAGCCGATGAGCCTCAAGATATGGATGATGATGGAGTTAATGACAGTTGGTTTGATTGTAATGATCCAACCGGTACGCAAGTAAATATGGAGAAAACTAATGATGGTACTGAGGATTGTCCTAATGGAGCTGATGAAGGAGTTTATTTGGGTGATGGCCCAGACCTCAATTTTACTTTCAGTGTATTGCCTGAGTATGAAATTGTTTCGTGTACTAACTGTTCAGATTCCGTAATTTCGGATGATAAAACTACAGTCACATTTACAATCAGTAATGGGGAGGATATTAGTATAGTATTTAGAGAGGTATCTACACAACCAGACTGTGACCATGTAGTTGGCGTTGGTGCAGATTATACTTTTAATCCTGCTGAGTTAGATATTAAGGTTGGTGAAACAGTTTGTTGGCAGTGGGAAAACGCACCAGATGCTCACAATGTAATCGAAATAGATGTCGCATATGATGCAAGTTTGAATATAACTGAGATAATGGCTGGTTTCAATAGCGGTGCAGTATCTAATTCAGGAGATTTCAGACACACATTTTCTGAAGACAACCAAACTCATTACTATGTCTGTGAACCACATGCAACTATGGGTATGGCAGGTACAGTAACTGTTGGAGCGGGATCAGAAGGTGACAGAATACCTGAGGTTCTTGAAGATTCAGGATTACCAAATGTTAGCTTTATGGTTGGTGCACTTGTATTAGTTGGCGCAGCTAGTCTACGCCGCAGAATCCACTAAGCATAAATACGCGGTAATTACCCTCTGTTTATGGAAGAGGGCATACCTGTAGTCAGAATGTATACTGACAGTAGTGGACACACTAGATTTGCAAAAATGAAAATTCCAGTAGAGAAGAAAACAGGTCTTGGATCGGTAGGAATGTTTTCATCCCTGTTTCTTAACAAGAATATACTGGATAATACTGGAGATCTCAAAACACAATTTGCACTTACGCCAGTACCTGACAATCTAAAAGGTGAAGGTCCCAAATTGGCCCATACGGCACCTAGGAGGCAATTGGTTTTGACTCTGAGCGGCTGTCTTGAATTCAAAAGTTGCGGCGTCGAAAAAGAAGATGCAGAACACAAGGTTACAATTCGCCGTGGAGATATTTTACTTGCTGAAGATTTAGAAGGTGAGGGGCATGTATGGCAGTTTGTCGAAGCTCAAGATGGTAGACTTTATCCGTGGATTAGATGTTATATTCATTTAGGTGAAGAATATGATCATTTTATATCACAATTAGAACCAATCTAGTTTGTATTGTGCCTAAAGTTTAATAAAACACAGTTTAAGGTCAAGTTAAGATGGATGAAATACCATTGAAGAAACGTTGGCGCATTTCGATGTTAGCGTTCTTCTTCTTTTTTTTGATAGTTTTAGCTGGATTTATTCCAGGTTTAGGAAGAGAAATGAATCAGAGAGAAGATTTCTCTTATCCTGAAGATCCCGTTTGGCAAGCTTCAGATAGGGCAGATGAAAAGATGCCAGAAGAATATTGGTTGGTATTTCAAATTGTTATGGGAGATTCAGTAGATACAGAAAATCATAATGCCTTAGATTTCGGAGTTTTTAGAGAGGCAACTGAACGTAATGATAATTTACTTGCTGCTGAATCTGTAAGTCAATATTTTGATATTAAATTTAATTGGCAAGTACAACAAAATGAAAATTCAAGTATATGGGGCATTCCAGACACTGTCCGTTCAATAATGAATAAGGATACTCCGGTTTCTTTTTTGATAAATTATACCGGTTCTAGCTATGATAATGCATCTGATGATGAATTAACATATGTTTTGAATTCATTATTTAATTTTCAGACAGAAGATGGTTCATTTGTTTACCGAAATATAGTATCTCCCGATTTATGTGTAGTTCAAGATACTGAGTGTAAGATACCGCGTGATAAAGATAATTATCCGGTTGAACTAAATGCTACAGATGGAGAATATTGGAAAGCTAAAGGTTTTACTCTTGTCGGTGAGGCAAATTCCGAAAGGCTTTTTGCTGATTACCCTAGGCAAAAAGGAGATTATGAACATTTTGAATATTGGGAACAAAAGGTAGATTCATTCTATCTTGAACCACTTAAATCCGATGAGAAGGTTAGTTTCTATTCATATTTAGCATTTGGTCTTGAACTTGAAAACCAAATAAATTCAACTTTACCTTTAGTTGGACTTTCTTTTGTTCTGATGGTTCTATTATTATCTTTTTATTTTAGAAACATAGGAGATGTTGTTGTTTGTGCACTTGGTTTAGGATTATTAATGACTTGTATGAATGCAAATTCATTCTGGTTAGGATTTCCACAAAGTCAGCTTGCATCTATGTTGCCAATATTGATGTTAGCTTTAGGTGTAGATTTTGCCATTCACAGTTTAACACGATGGCGTAAGTTAACTTTAGAAGATGAAGATTATTCTTATAATCCACAGAAAGCTAGTTTTAATGCTGCATGGGGCTCTATTCGAACATTATTTCCTGCTTTAGGTGTCGCTACACTTACCACAGTTGTAGCTTTTGGAACTGCAACTCTTAGTTCTATTCCCGATTTATTTGAATGGGGTATTCTAGGCCCTTTAGGTATTATTCAAGCTTATCTAATAATGGGTATTTTTTGTCCAATATTAAGGAGTTTATTCCCTCCGAAACCTCCTGAAGAAAGCGATAGTATTCTAACTAAGATAAGTGAATATTTCAATGTAAAGGCTATGGCTTTGTTAATGAAAGAAAGATCAATGTCGATGCTTGTGGTTTTTCTTCTTATAACTATAATTCTATCGCCAATTGTTTTAGGAAATCCAGATTCCACTTTTGATGTTAAAGATTATGCAGATAATGATTCTAGATTTATTCAAACAGTCATAGTTGGCCAAGAAACGTTCACAGAACAGGGCGAGCCAGGATATTATTTAATTGAGGGTGAAAATCTTGCCACATATGATAATTTACTTGTAATTGATAATCTAGAAAATAAGATAGTCGATTACAATTTTAGTGCTAGATTTTTTGGTAGTTTACCATATATTGTTAGGGCGCAAACGGCTCTGGCCCTTAATGTAGAAAATATGGGATATATTCCGAAGACTGTTAACTTTTCAACAGGTTTCCCTACTTCAGATGAAGAAATTTATAATGTTTTAGAAGATGTTTATACCAATGGCACTAGGAATCTGGATGGAACTTTCTATATTTCACCATCCGATGCTCGAGCCACTTATCATCTTGAAGATGGAAAATTAACGATGGTACGTTCTTGGTTTTTGGTTTTGCGTCCAGATGACATGTATGGACAGATGAAAGTACAAAAAAACCAATTAGATACAGCTTCAGTTGAAATTAATGAGATGGCAGGCATTAATGCTCAAGTAGCTGGTTTAAGTTATGAAAGATATGTTTATGTCTTAGAAATTACCGATAGTTTCCAAGAAAGTTTAATTATAGCAATTATTTTGGCTTTCTTAATTGTTTTAATTGTACTCAGAGATTTCCGTTTGAGTATCATTACAATCTTCCCTGTGATTGCAATTACTATTTGGCTCAGAGGAGGTATGGTTCTTACAGGCACGTCAATAAATTTAGTAACTGTTCAAATCTCTAGTTTAGCTATTGGTTTAGGTGTAGATTATGCCATTCACATGGTTCAAAGAATACGTGAAGCCAGATATGACAGTCCACATTCAAGTCAGGAGGAATGGATGTCTGAAAGTCTAGATGAAACTGGCAATAATATTGCAATGTCAGCCTTTACCGATTTTGTTGGTTTCATGGTTCTTACATTAGCGATTATGCCCTTATTCGTCACATTTGGAATGATAATGGCTATTATGATTTTTCTTTCTTTTGTGGCTGCAGTTTTCATGTT
>JAPYSW010000009.1 GCA_029936395.1 Candidatus Poseidoniia archaeon | reverse complement strand
TAATTTGGGGTTGAGGAAGCGTGGGAGTTACGGTAATTTCGATGGTTGTTGAATTCGTACCCAATTGATCATCAGTTACGAATAGGGTCACGTTGTAAGTCCCAGGAAACCAGAATACCTTATTGCAATAGTTTTTGCTTTGATTACATGCTACATCATCAGATGTATTTCCTTCACCAAAATCCCACAGCCATTCTATTATCTCTCCATCCTCGTCGTATGATGAATCATAAAACTCGAAGATATCGGTTGTTGTTCTATTACCTCCCTCGAAATAAAAATCTACTATAGGTAATCTGTTTATGACTTCTATAGTGTAATAAACGGTTGTTATATCATTCAAATCATCTATTATTTTTAGAGAAACATTGTATGTTCCCGAATTCTTGTATTCATGATCTGCTGATGCCTGACTTGAGGTATAACCATCATCAAAATTCCAATAATAAAAATCAACATCACCATCAATATCGTATGACCCTGAAGCATCAAATGTGATAGTTTCTCCTAACATTATAGTCAACTTAGAAATTTCAACAACAGCAATCGGGGGTTTGTTTACAAATATATTAAGAATCATAGAATCGCATAGGTCATTATTATCACAGACAGTGAGCTTAACGTCATAGGTTCCATTTTGTGTAAAAATATGTGTAGGATTGTCAGTGTATGCAAAATCTCCATCTCCGAAGTCCCAGGTATAGCTGACAATATTTCCATCTTCATCCCATGATTCATTGCCGTAGAATTGTAGTTCTAATCCTTCAGTAATAACAGCCTCATCGGCATCAGCTACTGCATGTGGTTTAGATAAGAAGCTAATATCTAAGATAATATTATCTCCACTGGTTTCAATATTTTCTATTTTCCATCCCGATTCAGTACCATTGTATGCTAATGAATTTGGATAACTATCTTTTGTAAATGAGCCTGAATTGTAGGGGTCTCCATCGTCTCCTCGATTAGTTAAACTGTCTAAATCATCATTTCCATCAGCTTCTTCAAGATCAACTCCCTTATGTTCTTCATCTGAGTTAACTCCATTAGAGTTCCATTTGGAGTCTATTATTTCTTCATCAATATGCCATATTAACAGACCTTCACCAGGAAGATAGCTATCATATTTCAATTGCTGTCTGTTTTCTAATAAATAATATTCATTTGAACTTGACCAATTCCCCGGAATTGGTAAAAGGTATACATTTCCACCATTTTCGATTGGTTCCAACTCAAGATTATTAATGTCTTCAGTGATTACGGTTGGTTCTATCCACCCTAACCAATATCTGGACCAAGCACTAAAGTAAACAGGAGTTTCTCCATCATTAGCCCATGAACCCGATGCCATTAATCCCCAATTTCCAATTCCTTCTGAAGAGCTATCTGTATCATACAAATCAGGTATTCCCAATTCATGTCCAAATTCATGACACCATACACCTAGAGGACTCCTTTGGCCATTTGAATTTTCGTATTCTGGAGCCTGTGTAATTTCTTCTATTATGTGGTTATTATCATCAGTTTCTATATTTACACTTGGCCAATGAATAGACCATACATCATCGCCATTGCCAGTTGATTCTTCCCCAGCTCCTGAATGGATTACCATTACAGCATCGTAGTCTCTATAGTCAATATCATCATCAGCAATTTCTACACTATCTCTGACAAATTCTGTATTTTCAGTGCCATAATCAGCAGCATCACCATCAAGGGTATAAGGTCCATAAACATCTCCCTGAATATCTAATTCACCTCTTGAGACTTCATAATAATATGCCCACATTGAATCTTCATTTCCAAATGCTAGTTCTTCAAAATAGTCCTGATCATGCACGCTCTGGTATTCTTGATCTTCAAATTCAGATAAAATAAATGCGACTTCAATAGTACCAGTACTAGGGGCTGCTTCAGTTTCCATTACAAAAAATAACGATAAAATTAATAATCCAGTTAAGAGTTGTAATCTTCGGGTCATTATTATCGAATATTCAAGAGGAGATATTAAAGTTCAGTTCGAAACAAAACCTAGGGGATCTGAAAGAATATTATCTCTTGCTTCATGTGTGATTTTAACAGGTTTTTCACCAAAGAATACTTCATTATTATTTCTCATAGTTTCTAAAGTTCCTACACCCATGGCAAAGTTTACAGCAGCTCCAGCTCTGAAACCAGCATATTCATCTGGTATTGCATTAAGATATTCTTTAACGGGTTCAATATGTTGACATGCATTATCAAGCATTTCATCTAACATACTCATGGATTGAGTTTCATGTTCAGGTTTAAGAAGATCAGAAGGTATTAGATTGTGTTTTTCAAATAAGAATCCAGGCCAAAATATTTTTTCATTATCTAATATGTCCTCTCTATAATCACGTATTATATTGACTTTCTGAAGAAATAATCCAAAATCCCTTTCGTTATTCCTTAAAATGGACGAGTTCTCTTCGGAAAGATCTTTAGATCTTGTTCGAATTAATTCAGTTAAAAATCCAGATGGTGTACCTGCCACATAGTAACAGTATTCATTTAAGTCTTCGAAAGAATAAACTTCTTGTCTTAGAAATTTTTGCATTCCAAAATTCATTTCTTTTAACCATCTCACCATACATTCTTTGGTTCGCTCATCGAAACTATCATGAACGGTAAGGATACTCTCCATGTTTTTTACTAAGTCCCGATATTTAGGATTAGCTACCATTTCATCTGCTGAATCTACCAAGGTTTTAGCTTTTTCTTTGGCTGAAAGGCTACTTGGACTTTCCAAAACTTCCATTAGTAAATTCATAGAATGGATTCTTTCCTCTAATGTAATCTCTCTTTTTCCAATATCATCTTCGAATGTATCTAATATTCGAGCTTCTAGATATCCCACCATAATTGGACCTAAGATATTGTTTTCTACAAGAGGAATAGTTAAGGCAAATGAACGTGAAACTGATTGAAGAGCACCTTTACAATAATCCATACTTTCTTGAAGTAATTCTCCTGTTTTGCTCTTGACTGCACCGTACAATGATGGCATTCTTACCTCCTATTTGGACTTCTTCTACTGCCGAAGTATATTTAAAACTAGCTTTTTGTCAGGATTTATGTTACCATTATCAGACATGGGTGTTGAGGAATCCAGTAATATTAAAGCAGTATTGTTCGATTTGGATGGTACTTTTGTTAATAACGATGAGTTGAAAGGAGTTGCTTATAGTTCATTAGAATTAATTCGAGAAAGGGGCTTGAAAGCTATAGCTGTAACGGGGAGACCTGCAGGTTGGTGTGATTTAATTGCTCGATGGTGGCCTATAGATGCTGTTGTTGGAGAGAATGGGGCTTTCTTCTTTTATAAAAATAAAAATAAGATAATAAGAAAAACATTTTATGATTTAGAGGTGCAGCCGATAAATCGAACAAGATTGAATTTATTATTTGACAAGTTATTATTGAGTTTCCCCAATATTAAGGTGGCTTCTGATCAATCTTTTAGACAATGGGATTTAGCGATAGATATTGCAGAAGAAACAAAGTTATCAAAGAAAGAAATATTGGATATTGTAAATTTTGCAGAACATGGGGGAGCTTGTACTGCTATATCTAATATTCATGTTAATATATGGTTTGGTGATTATAATAAAGAACAAATGTCATTAAAAGTTCTTGAAGAATTAGGTCTGAATAGTAAAAATATAATATACATTGGAGACTCACCTAATGATTCACCAATGTTCGAATGTTTTGAGTCTACTGTTGGTGTTAAATCAGTAATGAATTATGAAGGTTTAATTGATACATATCCTAAGTATATAACTAAAGAAGATGAAGGTTATGGTTTCGTTGAATTAATAAAATTCCTTATTTCGACCAGGTAATTCCTTTTTGATTTTGATAGTTTCCACTTCTTTCAGAATAAAGTGATGCAGCCGGTCCAGACATCATTTCAAATACCATTTGAGCAAAGGTTTCTCCTATCTTTAATTCTACCTCTTTACTACTCGAATTGAATCCTAACAATGTTAAAGTACCATTAAATCCGGAATCAATTTTACCGAAACTACAGATTATACCTTTTCTGGCCCAGCTTGTTCGAAGCCATAATTGTGCACAAATATTAGGTCCACACCCTATACGTTCTTTTGTTGAAACTGCAAAACGTTTTCCGGGAGATATAACAAGACTTCCTGCAGTTGCTTTACTTTCACTAGGGATTTCTACTTCATCAATAGTTAAATCATATCCATTTGGTGTTAGGTTATCTCTATAAAATGGTTCAATCTCTAATTCTTTAAGATCCAGTGCAGATAATATGGCTTCATCTGATAAAATAGTCATTATTTCCTTAATTCATTCAAAAATTCTTCAGCCATATCTGCCCTTATTTTGCCCGAATTCTTCAGCATTTCAGCAACCTTATCTATTTCGTTTTTCTTTGCACCAGCTTGAACTGCTAAATTGCGAGCATGTAATCCCATATGCCCTCTCTGTATCCCTTCAGAAGCCAAAGCTCTTAGGGCACCTAAGTTTTGACATAATCCTACTGCACAAATTACTTGAGATAGTTCAGTAGCACCTCCCGGAATTTTAACATCTAGTATTTTGACACATGCTTTTGCAGTAGGGTGAGTGGACGTTGCTCCACCTACCAATCCAATGGCCATTGGAAGTTCAATACTACCTTTTAGATCTCCATTATCAGTTTTTTCCCATGTTGTAAATGAAGAATGTCCTTCTTTCCATTGGCCGTAAGTATGTGCTCCCGCCTCTATTGCTCTCCAATCATTACCTGTAGCAATCACTACGGGATCGATTCCATTCATAATTCCTTTATTGTGTGTTGCAACTCTGAATGGATCTGCGCATGCAAAGGCAAAAGCTTCAATTATTCCGTCAACAACTTCTTCACCACCTAAAAATTTAGCAGGCCAGATTGCAGTTGCCCTTGATTTACGGTAAATTGCTAAATTAGATATAATTCGAAGATACACTCTTCCTCCAGTTATAGTTTCTAATCTAGTAGCTACAGCTTCAGCCATTGTATTAACTGCATTAGCTCCCATTGCATCTCTACAATCTACTAGTAAGTGTGTTATCACCATTGGTCCCGTGTCCGATTCAAGTACACGAACTTCAATATCTTTACAGCCACCTCCAAATTTGACTAAAATGGGATCTTGCTCATTAGCCAATTGGATTATTTCTTCTCTCCTTTCAATTATTTGTTTTTTTGCTGCAAATGGGTCCTCTAAATTTACTAACTGTATTTGGCCAATCATTACTGGTTCATCAGAATCAGCAATAATTCCTCCCATTTTTCTTGTTCCCTTTGCCATGTGTGTAGCTGCAGCTACAACAGAAGGTTCTTCTAGTGCCATAGGAACCATGTATTCTTTCTTATTAACCATAAAATTAGCTGCAATACCTAAAGGAAGTGGGAATGTACCAACTACATTCTCTATCATTCTGTTTGCCGTTTCTTCACCTAATGCGCCATATCCGCTTATGGCATTTGCTTCTTCATCGGAAAGGTTAGCGAATTCTTTAATAAATTCTAATCTTTCAGATGGTTTTTTTTTGTAAAAACCAGGTACTTCCGAGCTCGGAGTCATAACTAGGTAAGCAAGTATTCCTTAAAGATAGTTGTTCAATTTATAGTGGTGATTCACCAATAGTACCACAATAAGGGCACATAATTTCTTCATCATCACCTTTACCTTTAAATTCTTTTGAACAACCAGTCTCACATATGAATGAAACCTGTCGAGAAAATTCACTTCCTGAGATCACACTAAAAGGTGCCTTATCATCTTCCACATCTAAAGTTTGATTTACTTTTTCATTAAATCCTTCTTCTGTAAAACTTTCTAAAGGTATCAATACAGGTCCATCACTAATTAATTCATCCGTTTCATTTCTTTTAAATATATAACTTGCAGAGAATAGTGCTATTGAGATTAATAAAACTGCAGCACCTACATAAATATAAATATCATTCTCAGGTTTCTCCTCTCTTATAACTTCATTGATAATTTCAGCTTTGATAATTATCTCTAAGAATTTAGGTTCCATATCTGAGTTAGTATATCCCATTCTGTCAATAGAACTAATTCGATAATAATGAAATCCATTACTCAAATTTACTAATTTATATTTCAGTTCATCTGTGTTATTTGCCTCTATAATAATTACTGAAATCCAGTCCGTAGTGAAATTCCTTTTACTTTCAATGAAGAAGCTTACTGCACCTACAGGCCGTTCCCATTCTAGAGTAGCATTATTTCTTTCTTCAATAATGAAGCTAGCAATAGTAACTGGTTCAGGAGGAGTTGCATCTATTGTAGTTTTTAAGTCAAAACCATGATAAACAAATGATACTGAAGAATTAATGGGAGGCATATATCCATCATTTCCATTGCCAAATACAACTTTAGAGTTAGCGTAATCAATCCAATATTGGTTTGCAGTCATTCCAGTCAAATCGGTACCAGTATATTCTTCCAAACTAGTTTCAAAGATTCCATCACCATCTTCATCGACACTAATAGCCATGTTCCTAATTTTCCCAATCATAACTGGTTTTAGAGGATGAACGGGTAATTGGATATTAAGATCCTCTTCAGAAATGATTTGAAGTGTAAATTGATATGTTTCTCTAGTATAATCGTTTCCTGCTAAATCCAAGGGGTTAATTCGGAAATAATAGGTTTTAGCATCTAATAAATTAGTAATAGCCGATTTATTTTCCCAGTCATTGCTCCACATTTTCCAGTCTAGTTCTTCTTCATTATTTTCATTTATTTGGGCATATTCTAAAGTTATATTAGTTAAATCTTCACTAGAGTATAGTATGCTAATTATCAAATCCTCAGGACCAACAAGAGTATTGATAGGATTTAATTTCACAATAGGTTTTACTCTATCAAAAGTTATTGTAATGTCACTAACTTCTTTAATTTCAATGTTACCAGCATAATCAATTGTTCGTGAACGAAGTTCAAATGTTGCATCATATGTTGGTGAAAACCAATATTGACCAGGTCCAGTGAATGATCCAAAATCTTTCCACGTTATATTTCCACTCTCTCTATATTCTATTAGATAAGCTTGAATATCATATGTGAGATTTGCTTTCCATTGTACAGTCACCCCATCTCGATTAGTAAATTCATAATCTCCCTCAACTATCCAAAGTTTAGATTGAGGTAAGTCTAAATCAATATTCATTTCCGTGTCATAAGAGTTTTTATATTCAATATTTCCGAGCGTATCTATGGCAACTGATTTAAATCGATAGATTATTCCATTTTGGCCACTGAAATTCATAGAAGTATTTGTGTAAAACCCTAGAGAAATCCATTCACCTATATTTCCCCCATCTTTTTCTAAGTAATAAATATAATACCCTTCTAAATCACCACAATCAGACATGCATCTCCATTTAGCTTCAAAAGTAGAATTATTACGATAAAATCCTTCATTAATAAATCCTGAAGATGGAGGTGTTGAATCAAGATAAATAGGGATTTCATTCGTTTCAGTTTTGTAATTCCATAAATTAGATTGAGGAAATGTAATCTCAATTTCTTGGTCAAACCATTGTGTATTTGATGGGTTATAAACTACACTTGCAATTATATTTTCTCCTTGATTTAGATAGTTTGTGTATACTTGAACTTCTTCATTCCAGTATTCAGCTCCGTGTCCACTACCTCCATCTATATCACCAAATACATAAATTCCGTTAATGTAGTGATCGCCATAATTATTTGTTGCAACACCGATGCTCATAAATCCTCCATCATAAAGGCTAATATCCGAAATATTAACTATATGTCTAAAGTAGGCATAATTATCACCATCCCAGAAAGTTTGGTAGTCCATTCCACCTAAATCAGTATCACCGAAAGGAGTATTTCCATCACTCCATAAAGAATCATTAAATCCTAATTTTGTCCAGTTTGTATTATTAAATAATTCTTCAGAACCAGTTGAATTTATCCATCTCCAATCCACATCATTATTTGCACCTCGGCTCAATAAGGTTTTTGTTATTACGTAATTATGAGTACTATCTACTTTGAAAGAGAGATTATAGAATCCATCTTCATATGATTCAGGTATGAGGGCAGTTAGCAAAACATTTTGTGTTTGGCCCGGTTCTAGTAAGAAATTATTGGGAGTAAATATAATATTCCAGTTACTAAATATGGGATCTCCGTATGTTAGAGTTATGTTGTCAGTTAAATCCCCATCATTACTAACTTGAATTATGGTGGTAACAATTCTACTTTGGTTCACAGACAATAATTCATTATTAAATGAAGTATTTAATGAGTAAATATTCGCAGTCACATTTAAAATAAAATAATTATTAGTGAAATTAGTTTCATTACAATTACAAGAAAATGAAATGTTAAGTTGATTAAGGCCTATTTTCTCAGGAATCCAACTAATAAATACTTGGCCACTGTAATTGGCAGGTAATGATGCGAAAAAGAGGCTACTATTGTTAGAAATTCCCGAAGTACTATTTAGAAATACAGTTTCAGCACTTTGGTTTCCTTGATTTCCTCCATTTATTACTATATTAACAGTATCTCCAAGAATTATAGACTCATTAGTGGGTTCAAAAATTTGAGCCGTTAATTGTAGATCAATCCATTGTCTATTGCTACTACCCCATCCTCCAACATAATCACGAGCATATACAGCAAGTACATTTTCGCCTTGATTGAATAAAGAAGGAGCTATTGTTCCTGCAGCATCATCATTCCAATACTCCTGTGCTCGACTATCTCCACCTCTATCATCATAAATCATATTTCCATTTAAGTAAGGTGTGCAAAAATTTGCAACTGCTACATCAAGTTCAGCAGAGGTTACGATTCCGGAAACTTGGAATTTGTGTCTTATGAGTATAACATCATCATTATAGGGAGAACTTCCAGAAGTATCCCATATTATATTCGGTTCAACACCACCAGATGACCGATCACCAAAAGGCGCAGCACCGAAACTCCAAGAAGAGTCATTAAATTCTGGTAGAGACCAGTTTTCAGGAGAATCATTAATATCATCTATAATCAAATACTTGTAGTCGGTAGCATTATCTCTTCCGCTTGCGACGAGTAGTCTTTCTTGAGATTGGTCATTAGAATATTCGGCATTATCTATAAATAAATCAGGAGCTCCTTCAGCTTCGATTGATAAAAATATTAAGGAACTAGCAGCTATTGCCAGAAAAATAATTGTTCCTAATTCATGTCTCATCGTTAAATTGATAAATGGTCCTGTATTTTAAAGTTATAAGGCATGTGAACTATTTATTATCACCTCTTTAGTAACATAACTGAGATTGTGTCTGGAGATGATAAGAATTCAGGTTTGAGGGGTCGTATAGATCGTTTCTTTGATAGGAGAGCAGAAGAGCAACAAGAATTGATTAGTAAGGCTCTTGGCGGTAAGGTTATGGAAAATACTTCTATCAAAAAGGTTTCTTCTAAGGACTCTTCTAGATTGGCAATACCAGAACCATCACAGAGAATACATAAAGTTAAAAAATCTAAAGTTTCTCCTAAATTAGGAGAGACGTCAGCTCCTGAAGTTGAAATTAGTCCTATAGCTCGTAGTTTTGTTCATTTAACTACAGATTATCCACCAATAACATTGGGCATAATGACAGCAATTATGCTTTTTATGTTAATTGGAATTGGTAAAACTAATATTAATGGGGCGATGGAAGTATATCTTCCAAAAGGATCAATAGAAGAGAAATTACTTCTTGAAGTTCGAGATGATTGGTCAACAGATATTATCGTAATTTATGTTGAAACCGATAATGCATATGACATTTCCAGTAAAGCTAACATAACGAGTAGAGATGTTCTTCTTGAAATGGATCATATTGAACGGACTGTAGATCCGAATGGTCAAACTGAGCAGGGGGGAGCAGGAATAGTTCCTTCAGATGGTGGCGTGTATGACAATGTAGTTTGGTCATTTAGTGTATCTACTTTAATTAAAGAACTTCACAGTACTAATAGTAGAGTTTATGACGCAATAATAGAAAATTCTGCAGAATGGTCAGCTTCTTCATCTGATGGGGCGACTACTACTTTTGCGGAGTTAATAGGGCAGGGAGCTCAAATTGCAAAAGATAGTGCAGTTGAATCAGGTAACTTGAATCATTATGAAATTCCAAGCCAGTCTGATATTGATGATATAGTAGAAGATCTTCCTCCGGCAGTTCTTGAAAAAGTTCTAAGAGATACTAATGGTGATGGGATATTGGATACTGCAGTCATTTTATTTGGTGTCACAAGTGACGTCCCTCCTCCAGTAATTATTGATAAAGTTAATGAGGTCATGATTAATCGTGGTGAGGATATGGGTAGACCGGATGGCCAAACTTACAGTCGTATGATGCTAACTGGACCTGTACCCGTTACTCAAGCAATAACAGAACGTTCTTTTTCTGAATTCTGGCGTGTATTTCCAATTGGTGTTGTTCTATGTTCGGTAGCTATATTTTTGATTCAAAAGAAAATTAGGGCCGTTCTGATATCTGGAGTACCAACGCTTTATTCAATTTTTATAACTTATGGATTTATAGGTTGGGCGGGTATTGAAGCTACACCTACAATAATTGCTTTAGGGCCGATTTTAATGGCTCTAGGCGTAGCCTATGGCTTGCATTTATCTAATCGATTTGCAGAAGAAGAAGGAGAAAATGCACAGATTAAAATGATGAAAGCACTTTCTACTACTGGGAAGGCTATAGCTCTTTCAGCTCTGACTACGATGATTGGTTTTGGTAGCTTAATGTATACTAATTTAGGACCTGTTTTTACAGTAGGGCTTAGTTTGACCATAGGGATTTTTGTTTGCTTGTTATGTACCTTTGTAATGTCTCCTGCAATTGCAGTTCTAACTAATTATAATTATAAAAAAGTAGAAGGAGAGTGGCATACCTTAGCAAAAGTAGTGACTGAACATAACAAACCAGTTCTGGCAGTTTTATTGGTTATAACCTTATTATCAGTTGGAGTTTTACCATTACTTGAGACAAATATAGATTATTTAGATATGATACCTGATGATGAGCCAACATTAATAGGGATTGTGAAATATTCAACTGAATTTAATGCTGGAGCTTTTGGTATGATGATTGCTCGGGGAGATTTCCAGAATAATTATGATGAAGTTACTAGTGACGCTGTTGATCATTTGGACCAAGTTGATTTGTTAGTAGCAGGTACTGATGACGGTAATCGAGAAGGATTAAATGATGTTCCTGATGTTACAGCAATTTCGTTGACTGAAGTAATGAAAGCAGTTAAGTTCTCGACAAATGAATCCTCAACACTAGATGGCACTTTAGATTTGTTAGGACTTGATGAAGGAATAGAAAGATCATTTTGGGAAATTCTTCATGAAGATCAAGTAGCTAATAATCAATTAGTTGGAAGAGACTTGCAAAAATTTATTTTAAATGTATTTTATGATAGTATTACTCCTGAAGCGATTAGTATGATTATGGATTGCTCACCTGATACTGCTGGAAGTGTTGAATGTAAATATTCTAAGACTTTAATTTATGTAGATATGCCATTGAAAGATATCAAGGGTATGGAAACTGCAGTAATTGGAGTTAATGAGATTAGAAATGAACATGCATATGCTCCCGTTAAAATATCAGAATTAACGGGCGTAGCTGCAATAGGGACAAGTGTGAATGCCCAATTGATAAGTTCACAAATTAATACGTTGGTCATATGCTTAGTTTTAGTTTTTGGTATATTGACTTTAACTTTTGGAAGAAATTGGAAGTTGGGACTTATTACGACTTTACCTGTTGTTTGGGTGGTTTCACTTGAACCACTTACCTTCGTGATATTAGGACAGCCACTAAGTTTAGTAACAGTAATGATTGGTTCTATTGTTATTGGTGTTGGAATTGATTTCTCAATACACATTACTCAAAGAGTTATTGAAGGTGGAATGAATATGCCAAGTGTCTATAATGCGATTGCAAGAACTGCACAGACCTTGTTTGAAGCAACATTAGTTACGTTAGTAGGTTTGACTTCAGCTTTTGCTATTAAAATAAGTGCATTATGGTGGTTTGTTTTTATTATAGTAATTTTACTAATTGCATCAATGATTTCAGCCATGTTCCTTTTACCTGCGTTATTTTCTCAAGTTGTTAAATCAGGTGGTACCTTAGAGTGAGTGTAACTACGATAATCGGTGCTCAATGGGGTGATGAAGGTAAAGGTAAGATTACAGATTATCTGGCAGATGATTCAAAAGTTGTAGCTCGTTCACAAGGGGGGAATAATGCAGGTCACACTATAGTTATTGATGGTAAGAAATATAAATTACATCTTCTTCCTTCAGGTATTTTACGGAACGATATTATTAGTATAATTGGCAATGGCGTTGTTGTAAATCTGGATGTTTTACTCAAGGAGTTAGATAATTTGGGTAATGAAAGAGGTCAATTGTTTATTTCAGATAGAGCCCATGTGATTATGCCATATCATAAATTATTGGATGGTGGCGAAGAAAGTTCTAAAGGTAAATCATTGATAGGTACTACTGGAAATGGAATTGGTCCTTGTTATTCTGATAAAGCTTCTCGAATTGGAATTAGGATGGGTGATCTTTTAGATGATGATATGATTATTGATAGATTAGAGAAGGCCTTACCTCGTAATTTAGCATTACTTAATTATTATGGAATAGAGAATAATTTGACAGTAGATGGTTTATTTCAAACTTGTAGGGAATGGAGAAATAAATTAGGTGACTTTATCACAGATGCTTCTTTATTAGTCAATCAACATATAGACAAAGGAGATAATGTTCTCTTAGAAGGAGCCCAGGGAGTGCATATTGATATTGAATATGGCACGTATCCTTTTGTCACCTCTTCAAGTCCAACTACTGCAGGAGCTGCTTTAGGCTCAGGTATTGCTCCTTCTAAAATTGATAAAGTAGTAGGAGTTACTAAGGCGTATCTTACAAGAGTTGGTTCAGGTCCTTTTCCTACTGAACTAGAGGATGAGATTGGAGAAATGATTAGAGCTAAAGGTCAGGAATTTGGTACAACTACGGGTCGTCCACGCAGATGCGGTTGGTTAGATTTAGTTATGTTAGAATTATCACATCGAATTTGTGGTTTTACTTCCTTAGCAATAACTAAGTTGGATATTCTTTCAGATGTTGATGAAATTAAGGTGTGTGTAGCATACAAAGATGATAAGGATTCAGAGGTTAACCATTTTCCTTCATCATTATCTTATCTTGCAAAATGTAAACCAGTGTACAAAACTTTTCCAGGATGGTCTTCATCAGATATAGATATTTCTAAAGGAGTTATACCTGATAAAATGAAAATATTTTTAGATTATATTTCGGTAAGTTTGAATATTCCAATTAGTATTGTTTCACTTGGTCCGGGTCGAGATGAGACAATAATATTTTAGGTCTTATTTTAATCTTCAAACATCTTTTTTGTGGATTTAATAGTTTCACCAGCTGAAATTAAAATATTACCTGTGGATTCTACTACATCTCCCATTTTGTCAGTTGCACCCTCAGCTTGTTCAGCTGCTTTTTGCATTAGTTCTTTTGACATGTCCGAAACTTTCTGTGCAAGGAATTTCAGATCCTCTAAAGCTTCATCTAAACCTAATGATTCTATTTTAGATCCTTTTTCATCTGCCATAATTCAGGTTAGGTAGTGGTTATAATTAAATCTGTGTTAGTATTTGTAGAAGCCTTCACCAGTCTTATTACCTAATTTTCCATTCTTAACCATTTCAATTAATAGAGGACATGGCCTATATTTTTCATCATTCATATCTCGGTGTAATACTTGCATAATTGCTAAACAAGTATCTAATCCTATAAAATCTGCAAGTCTTAGGGGTCCCATAGGGTGACTCATTCCTAGTTTCATTACTGTATCAATAGCTTTAGGTTCAGCTACCCCTTCCAATACGCAAAACATTGCTTCGTTGAGCATCGGAAGCAAAATTCGGTTGCTAACAAATCCAGGAAAGTCATTAACAAGAACTGGAGTTTTATTCAAATCTTTAGCTAATTTAAAAGTAGTATTGAATGTCTCATCACTAGTAGTTTTTGCTCTTATTACTTCTACTAGTTTCATTACTGGAACTGGGTTCATGAAATGCATACCTACTACATTTGCTTGTCTTCCGCTAGCTTCAGCCAAAATCCCAATAGGAATACTAGAGGTATTAGATGCTAATATCGCATCTTTTTTAGTTGTTTGACCTAAATCAGCAAAAAGTTTTTTCTTAACATTTACATTTTCTATAATTGCTTCTATGATAATATCACAATCACTTAAATTTCCGTTTTGTATTGTAGTATTTACATTAGATAGGATAGTTTCCATTTTTTCTTGATTAATTCTTTCTTTAGTAACACTTCTTTGAAGGTTACTAGTTATTGTATTAATTCCATTTTGGACAAACTCTTCATTTATATCACAGAGTATTACCTCTTTATCAATTCCTGCACAAACTTGGGCAATTCCAGCACCCATTTGTCCAGCACCGATTACACCAACTTTTCTGATTTTCATCTTTTACTCAGTTTAATCATTATTGCATTTTGTACATGTAACCTGTTTTCAGCTTGATCAAAGGCGATTGAATAATCAGATTCCATTACTTCATCAGTTACTTCTCTGTCTCGTTCAGCAGGTAAACAGTGCATAAATAGAGTTTTTTTACCAGTAGAATTCATTAAATCTTGATTTACTTGGAATGGTTTGAATATTCTTTCTCTAGCTTCAGCTTCTTCTTTTTGTCCCATTGAGGCCCATACATCTGTGTAAATCATGTCTGCATCTTTTACAGCTTCTGTAGGATTGTGACTAATTTCTATCTTTGATATTTCTGCAGCTCTTGCCTTCTCTACAGTTTCGCTATCTGGCTCATATCCCTTTGGACAACAGCACACAAAATGCAAAGGAAATCTCATAGCTAAATGTAACCAGGAATGAACTATATTGTTCCCGTCACCCATGTAAACAATTTTTATATTTTCAATATCATTTAAATGTTCCCAGACAGTAAAAATATCGGTCATTATCTGGCAAGGATGGTTGTAATCAGTTAAACCATTAATTACTGGTATAGTTGAATGCTCAGCTAATTCAATGATGTGTTTGTGGTCGAATAATCTTGCCATAATCATATCATTGTATCTACTAAAGACTCTAGAAATATCTTTGATAGCTTCACGTTTTCCAATACCAATATCGTTTGGACCTAGGAAAAGGGCGTGACCCCCCATCCACTCAAAACCAGTTTCAAAAGAAACTCGAGTTCTTGCTGACGGTTTTGCAAATATCATGGCTAATGATTTATTGTTAAAATGGTTATAATTTTCTCTAGCTCTAAATTTAGCCTTAATTTGTTTAGCCAGTTTTAAGATTTCCCACAGTTCATCTCCAGTATAATCAGAGATGTGAAGAAAATGGTTTTTAGACATTAATCTCGATCAATTCTTGGAGCTAATAGAAATTTAACATTTCCTTGAGCACCAGTCATATCATCAACTGCTATATCAGCATCAATTTTAACTGGTAAATCAGTTCCTAAATTAATGTGTAATACTCTGTCTGCAGGTAAAGAGTTGACCATTAGTGCAAAGTATTCAAGAGAAAAGAGAGAAGTGGTATCCTCCGCTGAGTCTAATTTTTCCAATTGTTCTTTGCCTAATAATAAATCTACACGATTCTGATTATCTCCTTCACATACTAATCTAAAGCTATCTTTACTAGTCGAAAGTGCAATGTGGTCAGATACAGTTTTTGAAGCCTTAATTCCTTGTCCTATTTCTCCAACAACAACACTAACTGAGGCCGGTAAGTCCAAAGAAGGTACCTTTGGATCAGGCATTCCAGAAGTGTCGAGTAAGGGCATTGCTCTGGTTAGGTTACCTATGGTGACGACTAGCCTATTTAGCTCATCATCTTTTTCGAGTTCTACCATATCTGTTTTTCCGGCAACTGTTAAAACAGTTTTGAACTTATCAATATCTATACCCATTTCCATTGTTTTTGCTTCGAAAACATCAAATGCAGATTTTGCTAAATTAGTCTCAATCATAGCTACATGAGAGGGATCTACAGCTTTAATTTGTATTCCATCTTCGGTAACATTCAACTTTGCTTCGTCCACTAGTGAACCTACGGTTCCAATGAATTCTTTTAAACTATCTGCTTTTATTCTGGCTTTAAACACTATACAACCTCTAACGTTGATTAGTGGCCGATATTTAAATTTTGTTTATGCTTTTAAAGTAGCCATTAATCTAATATACTTAGCTCCGATGAACATACATTCTACTTTTTGGAGGGAATTTTTGTCAGAAAAAGATTTAAAAAAAGGTACAACCACTTTAGGGTTGGTTTGTAAAGACGGCATAGTGATGGCAACAGAAATGAGAGCCACAATGGGTAATTTAATTGGTCACAAGACCACTCAGAAATTATTCAAGATATCTGATAATATGGCTTTAACAGTTGCAGGTCTAGTTGGAGATGCTCAAATGTTAGCAAGATGGTTATCTGCAGAAGTTAAGTTGTATGAATTAAAGAATGGAAGGCAGATGTCTCTAAAAGCTGCATCCACTTTAATGGCTAATATTATGAATGGTAGAAGGCACATGCCGTTCTGGGTTCAGCTACTTTTAGGTGGTGTTGATTCAGACGGCTCACATGTATATTCACTTGATGCTGCAGGAGGTTCAATACCTGACAAATACCAAACAACAGGTTCAGGTTCACCATTTGTATATGGTGTTTTAGAAGATAGATTTAAAGAAAATATTACTGTGGCTCAAGGTAAAGAACTAGGAGTCAGGGCTCTAGTTGCAGCAATGAAAAGAGATTCAGCTTCAGGAGATGGTATATCTATGTGTGTAATTAATTCTAAAGGATATCACCCAGTTTCTCCAGATGAATTAAAGAAAATTGAGACTAATTTAGAAGCTTAAGGGCTACTAATTAATAAAAAAGGAGGTCAAGAATGGCCGTAGAAGACGTAATTAAACTAGTCAAGAAAGTCGCGACAGAAGTCATACCAGATAGCGTATCTTTTACCGATATTAAAGTAGAAGCATCGAATGTAGTGTTATACACTCCGAACGTAGAAATTTTCACAGAGAATAATGATTTAATTCGTAATTTAGCTCAGAAAGTTAGAAAACGCATAGTAATCAAAGCAGATTCAAGTGTTCGAAAACCAATTATTGCAGCTAAACAGAAGCTAAACGAAATAATCCCTGAGGAAGCGGGTATTGTTGAGATAAAGTTTGATGAAATTAATGGAGATGTTATTATTGAAGCTAAAAATCCAGGTAAGGCGATAGGAAAGCAAGGTGTAGTTCTCAATAAAATTCGTAGAGAGTTAGGTTGGAATCCAGTAGTCTTGCGTTCAGCTCCAATGGAATCTAAAACATTGAAAGATATTCGGAATTATATGCTAGGGGATAAAATTGCAGAAGGTCGTAAGAAATTCCTAACTAAAGTTGGTAAGAAAATATTCCGTGATACTATAGATGGTGAACAACATATTAGAGTTACTGCATTAGGTGGATATCGAGAGGTAGGCCGTTCCTGTCATCTTTTAATGACTAAAGATAGTAAAGTATTGATTGATTGCGGTTTCAATCCAGGAAATGATAAGGAGCCAAGTCCATTTTTAAGTGCGCCAGAGGTAACTCCTCTCGAAGGGATTGATGCAGTAGTTCTTACACATGCGCATTTAGATCACTCAGCTTTGCTTCCAATGTTATTTGTTTATGGTTTTGATGGCCCAATTTATTGTACGCCTCCAACAAGAGAATTAGCTTCTCTTTTACAAAATGATTATATAAAAATTCAGAACAGTGAAGGGAAAAAAGTTCCTTATAATACAGAACATATTCGACAATCAATTAGAAACACAATACCTCTAAATTATGGAGATACTACTGATATTGCACCAGATTTAAAGCTAACATTCCATAATTCAGGGCATATTTTAGGTTCTGCAGCAGCGCATTTCCATGTTGGTGAAGGGCTTTATAATTTAGTTTTTTCGGGAGATATTAAATTTGAAAATACTTGGCTTTTTGATAGAGCCGTTAATAATTTCCCTAGACTTGAAGCTCTTATTATGGAATCAACATATGGCGGTTACAAAGATTTCCAACCATCAAGAGAAGAAGGTACCCGAAATCTTACTGAAATAATTAATAGAACTGTTGAAAGAAAGGGCAAAATTTTAATTCCAGTTTTTGCAGTTGGTCGTTCTCAAGAGGTTATGCTTGTACTTGAGAAAGCCTATTCAGAAGGTAAGTTGAAAGATATGCCCGTATATTTAGATGGTATGATATGGGAAGCCACGGCTTTGCACTCAGCATATCCCGAGTATTTGAATAATAATTTGCGTAATAAGATATATCAAAATCAAGACAATCCTTTTAGATCCGAAATTTTCAATAAAGTTGAAAGCCCTGAAATGAGACAAGAGATTTGTGGAAGGGAGGAACCTGCAATAGTTTTAGCTACTTCTGGTATGGTCAATGGAGGGCCAGTTATGGAATATCTGCGTCATTGGGCTCCTGATTCAAGAAATAGTATGATATTTGTTGGTTATCAAGCATCAGGAACCATGGGGCAGAGACTACAACAGGGTGCTAATGAGATACATTTACATGATAGAGAAAATGGAGGAATGGTTCCTGTTAAAGTTAATATGAATTTAGAAACCTGTGAAGGTTTTTCAGGACATAGTGATAAAAGGCAATTAATGAGATATTTAAGAACTATAAGGCCACGTCCAAAAATAGTGTTATTGAATCACGGAGACGCCCAAACCTGTGAACAATTTGCAAATGATATTAGGCGTAAGGTAAGATTAGATTGTCGTGTTCCTCATAATCTTGAGACTATAAGGTTCTTATAATGAAAGAAATAGAAGATAAGATTTTAGAGGTTATAAAAGAATTAGAGAGCTGGCAAAATAGAGAAAAAAAGGTTAAAGTTCGATTAGAAAAAGATGAGGCTGATATTTCTGAATTAGATAGAATTAAAGAGCAGATATCACATTATGAGAGTTTGTTACATGATATGAAAAAGAAAATGTCATCAACGGATGTGTCACGTACGATTTTCCGTTCGGGAAATCCATAATAATATAGATATAGAATGACGTTTACATTGGGTGAGGTGGCAGAGCCCGGCTATGCACGCGACTGCAGATCGCGACCACGGGAGTTCGAATCTCTCCCTCACCACCAATGCTTTACATTATATCTGGTGCTTTAACACCTAGTATACCTAAACTAGTATTCAATATCCTTTTCGAAGATGATACTAAGTTAATTCTTAATTGTTCGTTATTGTTTCCTATTACTGGACAATCTCGATAAAATTGGTTGAAGTTTGAAGCTAATTCATGCGTGTAATTTGGAATATAATGTATAGCTAGATTTGAAACGGCTCTTTGAACTGTATCTGGCCATTTAGCAAGAGTTCTCAAAAGTCTTATTTCAGAGTGTGATAATTTTTCGTTTAGTATAATATCAGGTATGTCTTTACTATAATTTCGTATTATAGCTGCAGCCCTAGCATGTGAGTACATTGCAAATGGGGCTGAATCTCCCTGTAAATTGAGTGCATCTTCTATGTTAAAAGTAAATCCTTTTTCGGCTTGTACTTTAAGAATGTTGTATCTCAGAGAACCTATGCCTATATCTTCTGCTAATTTATTTTTAGTTTCTTTATTCAAGTCAGTCTCATCTAGTTTATTTTTTGCTAGTTCAACAATCATCTCCATTACATTATCTAAGTAAACTACTCTTCCAGCTCTAGTAGACATCTTGCCGCCAGGAAGATTTACAAATGAATAAAATAAGCTAATTGGTTCTTTAGAATCTAATTCTCTTAGGGCAATACCAAGTAATTTACTTTGTAATCGATGATCTTCTCCTAGAACGTTCAGGGCTTTATCATAGTTTTGAAATTTGTGAAGGTGGTAAGCAATGTCTCTCGTTGTGTATAAGCTCAATCCATTTTTCCTTGTAAAAAAGAATTTTTGATTTCTTCCGGCGATATTTTCTTTTTCGAGATCTAAATAATAAGCTCCATTTTCTTCTTTGCATATCTCACTATTTTTCAAGGATTCTATTACTTTTCCAACTTTTCCATTGGCTATTAAATCAGATTCATGATAGTAATTATTTGCTTCAGCTCCCAAACGTTTCAAAGAAACTTTCATGCCTTCCAGCATTTTTTTTGCGGATTCTTTTACTTCTTTGAGTACTTCTGCATTTCCTCCCTCAATTTCCTCCATTTTCCTGTAGATTTCATCTCTTATATTTTCATTTTCTTCCAATAGTTTGGATGCCTTTTGATAAGCTTCTACTAATTCATGGTCCACTTTACCTTTATTTTTGGTTTCATAATTAGATAGCCCAAAAGCTAAAGTTGCAGCTTGTCTCCCAGTATCATTTACATAATATTCAGTTTCTACATTATGGCCATAGTATTGTAGCAGTCTAGCAATACTATCACCAATTATGGGATTTCGAGCCCTTCCCATATGGAAAGGTCCTGTCGGATTGGCAGATGTGTGTTCAATAAGTATTTTCTCGACATCTTCTTTTGTCTTAGCATAAGAATCATCATTTATTTCATTAATTACGTCAATTGTAATATCATTCCAGTCAATTACAACATTACAATATCCTTTTTCAGGTTCCGCAGATGTTATCTCCTTGATGTCATTTATTTGCAAAGCGATTTTAGTGGCTATGTCTGAAGGGTCTTGCTTTAATATCTTGGCCGCAGGAAAACAAATTAAAGCAAAATCTCCGATAGGTGGTTTCAAATCAATAGGTAAGTCAGGCCAATTTAGTTTTCTTGTTATCGTTGAAATTTTTCCCAAAATATCATCTATTCGGTCTGTAACTATTTGACTCACAAATATGTTGTACTAAAAGGGGGTATAAGCTTATCCAATATATCTTGAAATCGAAGATGAAATTTCAGGAGGGGCCTGTTCTTGTACATTTTGTACTTCTTTTTCAAGACTTTCAGCTTCTTTAAGTAAAGGCTTTGGATCCAATTCAATAGCTAATAATAATTCATCAATAGCTTTGATAACATTAGCAGCAGCTTTTGCATCAGGTACCTCTTCACTTACCTCAGCTAAAAGGCCAAGAACGTTTAAATTACGTATTTTTCCATCATTCAAAAAGGCACCCGTAATTCCACCTACGGTTCCAAAGGTAAATGGTTTTACTTTTGCTTCTTCAATCCAAGGCCTTGCTCCAGCAGTAGAAGCAATCCCATATACATCATTACTTTCTCCATCATCTTTCGGAGGTGCACTAAATCCTTCAGCAGAAATTATTTTGGTACATCCTTTTTTTACAGCCCAATTTGCTAGTGAACTAACTAATTCTTTAATCATTTCCGCAGGCGGAGTGAATTCACTGACACAAACTACAACTTGGTTGCAAGTACCATCTTTACATAATTGTTCACCTGAATATAATCTTAATGGATTATGTGGTTCACCGGCCTTAATCACTGTAATTGCTGGAAATTTGAAGCTGTCTATAATTCCTATTTGCTTCAATTTTAAGGTATTAATTAAAAAGTTAGCAACAATTGTACCAATGAGGCCTACGCTAGGGAATCCTACAATTAGAACTGAACCTCTCAAATCCTTTTCAACGATTTCATGAATGTCTATAGAACTATTCATAGAAGTTCATCAAGGTCAGCATCATCTTTGAGATTAGGAAGATCTGCATCATCATCTAAAAGGTCACCTAAATCATCATCAATTTTCTCATCATCACTAAAATCTTCTTTTAATGATTTACTTCCGCCACCAACAACTTTCAAACGCGTCCACAGTGAAAATTCAGGCATATCACTTCGGTTTGCAAAACGTTTAGCATCACTAACGGTACGGAATTTACCAAGGATAGGGTCTCCTTCACCAGGGTCAGCAGGGAGCATAACATATCTCTCTTTATTGACGATATCACCGACTAAAAGTCGGACAGCTTTTAGAACATCAGGATTAGATTCAGACATTTTTAACTCAGACATCCTATCTAGCCTCATTTAAATAATTTTATGGTGCCTCAAATATAAACCAAAGGAGTTATTTACTCATATGTTTCAATGAGATTATGGAAGAACGTAAAGCTCAGATAATGAGGGGTGTAATTGAGTGCGTTAGTGAGTCTGAGCTTGAAAATTTATTATCTTCCAAAGATAAACCAAGCGCATATGTTGGTTTTGAACCATCAGGTTTACTGCATGCAGGATCTTTAGTCCCAATGCTTAAGATACGAGATTTAATGAATGCTGGTTTTCAAGTTACAATATTATTGGCAGACTGGCATGGGTATATTAATGACAAATTGAAAGGTGATTGGGATAATTTAAGAGTCGGTGTTGAATATCAAAAGCAAATGTTTTCGGTATTTAGTCCCGGTGTCGAATTTAAAACTGCAAGTGAATTGGTTAGTGAAGAGGGTTATTGGGAGATGGTTCTTCGAGTATCCAAATCGAGCAGTCTTAAAAGAATGCGACGAGCTTTGTCAATTATGGGACGAAGTGAAGGGGATGGTGATAGAGATATGTCTAAGTTTTTCTATCCTGCAATGCAAGCTACAGATATTTATGCCTTAAATGTGGATTTAGCCTTAGGAGGTATGGATCAAAGGCACGCCCATATGTTAGCACGAGATGCAGCTGAAAAGCTAAAGATATCTAAACCTGTTGCTTTACACACTCCACTATTAGGTTCATTATCAGGCCCCGGTAGAATGGATACTGATTCCAAAATGTCAAAATCCAATCCTTCGGGAGCTTTACTTATCCATGACACTGAAAAGGTTTTAACCAAAAAATTGTCCAAAGCATATTGTCCTCCTGAAAGAGAGGCGAATCCGGTTTTGGATCTTTGGGAGCATTTATTGGTACCTGGATTAGGTAAAATCGTCATAGAAAGGCCTGAAAAGTTTGGTGGTAATCTTGAATTCAAATCTTATAGTGATTTAGAAAATTCGTATGTTTCAGGAAGTTTACATCCCCTTGATATGAAAAATGGAACTGCATCTGCGTTATTCGAATTATTTCAACCTTTACAAGAAGCTTGTAATTCAAGTCCCGAACTTTATAATAAATTAGTTTCAATTCTTGGTTAATTTAGGCGGCCTTGAATTTTCGATTTGTCTTTTCTCTATGTCTCCAGACTGCGGAATGTTGGAAATCATCTCCAATATCCAAGTTTTCATTTCACTTAGGTCAATAAGTCGATATTCAGATGGGAAATTTTGCAATAATTCGGGTAGCAGTCTCATTAATCTTTGTGCAGCCCGTATATTTCCAGTTTGAATATGAACTGCAAGAGCATCTGCTTGAGCTAGAGTTTGTACTATATCTTTTTCAGTTCGGTCATCTAGTTCCATCCACAAATCTTCAAAAAGTTCATGAGATTCATGATATTCTTCATTATTATGTTCTACTATGGCTTTATTCCATAATTTTTCTAAATTCATTAGTGCCAGCGATGGTGGGCTGGATGGCCTTCTTTGACTGCTACGAATAGCCCTCTACCTGTTGCACAGGTTTTATCGTCGGCTTTCAATTCAATTATTACTTCAGCACGGTCATCTTGAATTGCTAGGACTTTGCTTTTTAATTTTAAGTTATATCCTAAGGGCGTGGGTCTCTTCAATTTCACTTCATATTGGGCTGTAACTGTGCATAAAGGTGCATCTAGTTTATTTTTATCCATTATTGCAATTGCAGCAGTCCAGTTTCCGTGGCAATCTAGTAAAGTTCCAATAATGCCTCCATTAATTACGCCCGGAAAAGCCTGATGACTTTCTTCAGGTTCAAATTCCATTTCAAGTCCATTATCAATACGATATGACTTTATTCGTAATCCTTTCTTGTTTAAAGGGCCGCAACCAAAACATATGGAATTAGGTGCATATTTGTCTTGTACAGCTTTGTTATTCATGTATTTAACTCCTTGAGATTAGTGTCAATTAAATTAATAGCATATTCTAACATATCTTCTCCAAATTCAAATTTTGCACCCGCAGCCTCAAAGAGTTCGGGGAGTGTTGCATTTCCACCTAGGCTGAGTGCATGTCTGTATTGCCTAACTGCTTCTTTTTGATCTTTCAGTGCGTTGCCCCATACTTGAATTGCTCCTAACTGGGCCATCCCATATTCTACATAGTAGAAGGGAACATGAAAAAGATGGAGTTTGTTGTGCCACCCAGTTGCAATTATATCTTTGAATTCACTTGAATCAAGATCATCATAAACTTGAAATCGGTTCCATAGTTCAGTCCATTTCGAGTCACAATTGTTTGGCTCCATTGCATCTTCAGGATTAGTATATGCCCAGTGTTGAAAGGCGTCCACAACGGCCATATAAGGTAAGAACATTATCGTTTTTTCGAGATGTTCTATCCTAGCCCTTTTAGCTTCTTCTTTATCGTAGAATCCTCCAAAATCTTTAGTCAGATAAGGTGCTGATAATAGTTCCATAGACATTGATGCTACTTCAGCAAACTCCATCCCTACATCACGTTGTGCAGAGTATGGTAATTGATTAGATTCAAAGACATGAAATGCGTGTCCTCCTTCATGTAACATGGTTTGAACGTCGCTGTGAGTTCCAACTGCATTCATAAAAATAAATGGAACTCTTCTATGATAATATTCAGTACAATAGCCCCCTGGTGCTTTTCCTTTTCGATTAGCAAGATCTAATAATTTTTCCTCTCGCATTATTTTGAAATGGTTTCCAAGTTCTGAATCTACTGCATTAAATATATTATGGCATTTTTCTTCTAATTCATTTGCATCTTCAAATGGTTTCAAAGGGCTTCTATTGAGTGGGTCCACACTCAAATCCCAAGGTTTTAGTATTTCTAATCCAAGTTCTTCTTTTCTCTTTTTTATTAATTTGTTTGCAAAAGGCATAACTACTTTTTCAATAGCCGAATGGAAATTCAAACAGTCATCTGGTGTATAATCGAATCGACTCAGGTATTCCCATCTCCAGGAACGGTAGTTGTCTTTATCTGCATTCTTAGCAATGTCCACTCTTATTTTCAAAATTTTCTTCCAGACTTCATTTATCTTGTCTCTGTCTTTCAGTCTTCTTCCAGCAGCTAATCTCCAGGCTTTTTCTCTTCTTTCTCGATTAGTTTCTAAAAGAACAGGTCCTAATTGGGTAATTGTTATTTCTTTACCTTCCCATTTAACTGTCTGAGCTCCAATAATTGCGTCATATTCCTTTGATAATTTACTATCATTCGTCATGAGGGAAAGGTTATTTTCCCTAAACAATTCCACTTCACTCTTTATTGATCTTAATGGAATTTCAAAATTGTTAGGTACACATCCACTGTCTAGCAGTTTCTTTCTTAATGCTTGATTTTTAGAGCTTGCATTTTCGCTAACATCCTCTAGAAATGTATTAAATCTGTTTTTAGCATCTTCGTCTGTAGTGTCTACAGTTGTAGCAACATACACATCAGTTCCTACTTCACCAATTAATTCACTAAAATCAGACCAATATTTCATCCAAGCATTAATGTTTGTTTTATCTATATTTTGATTCAATAAATCTTCGAAATAAGGTTTGTATTCATTCCACTTCCAATTGTGCATTACTTTGCTTTCACTTGGTAGTTCTAAGTTCATTATACACTATAAGCGGCGTCTATATTTTAGTCTCTTTAATAGAGATATTAAGCTTAATTCAATTTTAATACTTTGAATAGATTTGGTCCTACTTTAACTTCGTCCCCTTCTTTAGCACCTTCTAGAGCTTTTCCAATAGGATTAGTCAATGGTATTTTCCCGTTCTTTGGATCCACTTGGTCGGGATTAACAAGTTCAAAATGATGTTCAGTTTCCTTTGTCAAGTTTTTAACTATAACACTTGAACCAATAGTTGCGACAGGTGCTTCAGAATTATTAGTTTCAGTTACAGGTTGTTCTGCCACTTTGTCAATGCTATCAATTCTAGCTTCTTTAATTTTGTCAGATAAATCTAAATTTTGAGCATTCAGTTCATCAATTTCTTCTTTCATTTCCCTAGCTTGTTCTTGATTTTTTGGAGTCTCTATTTCCATAGCTTTTATTTTTCTTTCAGTATCTTCTTCATTTCCGATAGTCGTTCCTTGTAGAAATTCAAGATCTTCTTTCAATTTATCATGTTCTGCTTTTTCGACCTCGAGTAGTCGTTCTGCTTGGTTTCGATCATCCATAGAAATATTTAATTCAGTTTTAGCTTCATCAAATTGTTTTTTCAGACTCTCCATTACTTTACTAACTTGTTTTGAAGCCCTTTCTAATGTACTGAGATCAGTTTGAGTTTTCCTTTTTCTATTAGTTTCATCTTTTAAATCATTTTGAATTCCAGAATTTGAGGTACCTTGTTCAGCAACTTGTTCTTGTAGTTCCTTTAATGAGTCAGTTAAGCCAATTATTTCACCTTCTTTTGCCCTATGCTTTTCTGCTTCTTGTTGTAATTCAATTATTGTTTCTCTTTCTAAATCCAATTCACTTAATGTGACTGCTGCTTTTTCACGCGCTGCAGCCAGATCTTTTTTTGCTTTTTCTATGCTAGTTGTAAGCGTTGTAAATTTGTCATTTATACGGTTTTTATTTTTGTCCATAAGTTTCACTTCTCGGTCTAGTTCTTTTCTTCGCTGTGTGGCATCTTTTCGTTCAGTTTCTGCTGCTTTTTCTCTTTCATTAGATTCCAAGGTATGCTGTTCATAATCCATTATTTCTTTTTCAAGATTGTTCTTTTCTTCAACAGTCTTATCGTATGCGGCTTTTACGGAGTCATAAGATTCTAGGGCACTGATAGTTTCAGGTTTTTCAATTTTTAATTTCTTTTCAGCTTCGTGTGCTTTTTCTTCAGCATCCTCACTCATTTTTCTTAGAGAACCAATTTCACGAGTCATTCTATCGCTTAACCTCATATCATTTTCATGTTTTCCTCTTAAATCATCGATTTCGGTTTCAAGATTTGACTTAGCAGCTAAATCGTCATTCAATTCTTTTTCAGCCATTCGCGATCTTTTTTCAACTTCAGAAGTAGCTATTCTAGCACTTTTTAACTTGTTTTCCAGTGAATTATTTAATGTTTCTACACTTTGATTGAGTGCTGTTAGTCTATCCAATTCAACGTTTAAATCATCAATTCCATCATAATCAATACCTTCAGCAACAGTTTTTACTTCTTGTATTTTTCTTTCTGCATTTCTTAATTTTTCTTCAGTATCTTCAAATTCTCGGAGAAGATCTTTATTCTTATCAATTTCACCATTTTGTATTTTTTGTTGTCTTTCTATAAGGTCTTGTTTTTTCAGTACATTCTGCCATTCTTCATCAATATTGCCAAGAATGTACAGTGTCCCACCTCCGGTTAGAATACCTCCTAACAGAACGACAAAGAAACCAATTCCCGGACTCCATGATATCGGGCTTATTCTAGCAGTTATCTTATCGACAGATCCCTTTTCAGTTTCAACATATGTTTCACAAGAGCCACTGCCGTAGAAAGTTAATGTATTGACTATACATCCTAAAACAGGTTGTTGTTCCATTTCAGTACTTATTCCAGCTTCATCTTCTGTTAATGCAGTTGGCCATGACATAGCAAATGAAGAAGCCGTCAAGGCTCCCAAGACTAATACGAGTATTGCGGAATATTTTAAGTTAGTAAGAGCTTTTCTTAGATTCTTTTTATGTAAATTTTTGATAGAATCATTTGCCATATATGCAACAGCAATAGCCATTAGTGCAGTACCATATGCGAGACGTTCTACATTTTTAGAAGCTTGATTCTGACTTAAACAAGAGTCACAATCGATTGCATTATTATATTGGACAGTTCTTTGTTCGCCATTCTGTTCAAAATAAATATATTCAGAAAGATAGTAGCTGTATTCAAAACGGAAACTATCGCCTGAGTTATTTCCACTTACAGGATCGACATTTTGTCTTGTTCCACTGACTTCAAACCATTCAGCATATTCACCACTACTATGGATTGAAATCAATACACACAAGAAAGTGACAATGGCGACCGCTTGTATCTGTTGTAATTGTTCTTTCATGTGGACTACTTTTTGGTCCGACTCCTATTTAAAGTTTGCTCTTTAGCAATATTGTTTTTCTTGTATTTGTGCTAATTTGGCATCAGTTAATATTTTAACACCATGATTCTGTTAACAATCAATGAAGGTTTGTCCAGTCTGTCAATATGAGGAGGAACAAGAGGATGAAGTCTCTTGCGCTATTTGTGGTTCAGACCTTGAGGCTGAAGGTGGTATTATCGAAGAAACTGGCTCTGAAGCATCTCCTATAGTTGAAGAAAAAGCAGATGCTGAAAGTACAGAGGTAGTGTCAAGTTTAACAGAAACACCTTCGATTACTGAAGAAGAAAAAACTATAGAGGAGGCATTATCAGCTTCTGAAGTTCCATCTTCTGATAAATCAGGTAGTTCAAATTCTTTTTCTGATATTTTGTCGACCGTTAAAGGCTCTTTTGGGAACTTTTTTGGAAAATTGGATGGTTTCTTTAAAACCGATTCGAAAATAAATTATAAGGCACCTTTGATTGCTTTTGTCATTTCTATTCTTCTATTTTTCTCAGTTATAGGTTTGGCTGTAACGACAGTTCCTTTGCCTGATGAGGAGTCTTCAGATGGTGCGCTGCCAGTAACTCCTTATCGTAAGAATGGAGTAGATATTGGAAGAGGAGTTTCAGATCCCTTTACTGGAGAACCTTTCAATTGTGAAATATGGGATGCATTAGTGTATGAAGATTTTAGAGTCGAAGATGCAGAAGATCCACTGATTACTTATGCAGTTACTGATACGAACCAAAGTGGTACTGTAGATAATAGTGAGAGATACGGTTGTTTTGTAAATATGAGTTGGATGAGCGGTGTTTCTTTTGTATTATTTAATATAATCTTATTTATTTGTGCGTTGTATTTATACACTTCAGTTTCCAATAAGGCGATACTACAACCAATAATCGCTTTTGGTCTTGCTGAAGTTATTTTATTTATTGTCTATGGAGGCATTCTTAATAATTTGATTGAGCCTTTGATTCTGACAATTGGTTTAGTTTGTACTATTTGTTTAATAGTTTCAGTAGGTATATTGCTTGGGCGCGCTTTGCAAGAGCGTACATTAGATGATCCACCTAGTTTAACTTTCTACTTGTTTATGATTGCTGTTGCTATATTGATTTCATCAGTCTTTTTTAATTATGCTCAAGGTCCTTACTTAATTTGTACGGATGCGTATGGAACTGTTCCGACATCATCAATAGATAATGGGACTGTTGTTTTTCAGGATTCCGAGTTAGAAGAAATGAGGGCTAATATAGATTTTGAGGAGCAAACTGTATGTCAGAGGGTAGGATACAAGGCATTACTGGTGAAACCATTCTATCTGGAGGGAGGGGGTTCGGATAGTATGCTTCTTCTTATGGCTTCAACATTTATTTTCATAGGTGCCGGTAATTGGTTAATAACAAGTACTAAGATTAGAGACATTGATGAAGCAAAATATTTTTCAATGATAATTTCCGGTCTTGTTTTACAATTCTTAATTTTAGCTTATAATTTGATCACAAATGGGGAGGATGGTCTTGTTATGGATACTAATGACACCATGCTAACTGTGATGGCGATTGGCGTTGCCTCAGTAGGTCTTTTTTCCTTTTATCGAAAACGTAGTGGCGATGCTAGTTCAATGGGAATGGCATACTTTGGAATTTTCGCAGCTGGAATTTTTGCGTTATTTGGCACTTTCTTATCACCAATTCTAATAGGGGGAAATGATATTGAAATACCACAAGACAGTCAAGGACGTCTATATCTTTCACTTACTACTTTGGTTACAGCTATAGGATTCTGGTTAAGTTATAAATTTGGTTCACGTAAGTTACAAGAATTTTCAATTGCAAGCGATATGGCGATGCCTAATCGTGAAGATCCGTTTGCACCAACGATACCTGGACAACAATCGGCTATGCCTGAATGGACTGTAGATTCTGCCATGGAATTTTTAATGGAGGAATATGGTGATGAGTTCCAGATTGAATTGAAGCATACGACAGAACATACGCCAGAGATGGCTCTTGTTGAAAAAACAATGATGGATGCTGTGGATCAATCTGTCGTGATTAGACAGGGAATAGAGGTAGATTACAATGTCAAGTTTGAAGAAATAGCTGAAGCTTATTCAACTACGAGAGATACAGTTGATGAAGTAATTACACATTTAACCTCTGGTAAGAATATTATGCTGTTTGGTGAGCCTGGAACTGGTAAAACAGCCTTATCAAATATATTATTAACGAAACTATGTGGCGAAATTAAACAGCCTAACGGAACTATGGCTCCTAATTATACTATAGTTACAGCTAATGCAGAATGGTCTAATTTTGATGTTATTGGAGGTATTTCACCTGATGATTCTGGTGGTTATTATTTCAAAGATGGTTACGTAGCTGAAGCAGCTAAATTGTGTGAACAATCTATAGTTGAAACAGGAAGGCCTCATTATCTTGTAATTGATGAGTTTAATAGGGCTAATATTGATGAAGCGTTTGGTAAACTTTTCACAGTCTTTGAGTATAGAGATAAGCAACCATTGTTGACACATAAAGAAACTAAAGGAGCTCCATTCATGATGCCTCCTGAATTTAGAATAATAGGAACTATGAATACTCAGGATAAGAATACACTTTTCAATGTAGGTTTTGCTTTAATGCGTCGTTTTGCATTTGTTGAGATTGGTTTACCTGACCCAGGTGATGAGTACAATAGAATGCCAGTGTTCGTATACTTTAAGTTGAAAAAGTTAGGTTTAGTTCCAGATAGGCCTGAAGGAGACGATCTTTGGAAATTTGGAGAGAAATGCAAACATTATGCTAGTCGGAAATTTGATTTTTATGATGATGACAATAACATGTACAAATGTCACGAAAAATTAGTTAAATTTTTGACACCTGATGAAACACCAAAGCGTGGTGATGAAGTAGCAGTCGGAGTTCGTACTTTCCGTAAGATAGGTCCAGCTTTATTGATTGATGCAATGGTAACTATTTTCAATTCAATTTCGAAATATGGTCCTGATTTGGCTCTTGATAAGGTTATTAAAGCAGGTATCATGCCTTCACTAGAAGGTTTAGAGCGAAGTGAAATACGTTGTTTATTCTTAAAGGCGAAAGAAGTTTTGGGCCCAGATTCATTAGTTACTGAAACTTTTGATAGAATGGCAAATTCGGATAGCTTAAGTTTATTCTAAGGTAAAAAAAAAGTGTTATTTTATCACTAAAGTAGGGCACACTGTAGTATTTAATGTAGGGCTAATTAGGTGGACGTGACTGCTAGAAATAAAAATTCATCTGTCAAAGTAGCTCCAACTAATACTAAACCTACCCAAGGTGTTGTTACTACCTTTAAGTCTGAAGTTGAATGGGTTCCGGACCCCCCAACTCCCCTCGTCTAGTGATTTAACAGGTTAGGCTAAGTCTAATGAGCGTGCATATCATTACCACAGCACATTGGAGACTTAATCTTTCCACAACCACCAGGACACTTCGAAACATCTACTGTGGTTCCATCATCCTTAGTAAGGGTGTCGTGAACTAATTCTTTACCACATGCTCCACAGTTCATTGCTGCAACAGACATGTCACAATTATGACAAACGTATTTTCCCATATTTATTCAGTAAGATGCTTATTTATAAAATTGTCATATCCTTTTCTTTGCAATCAGACTGTCTAAGTATCTCTTCTTTAATTTGAATCCATTTTTTTTGGCTAATTTTGTAATAGCCTTATCAAAATTACTTCCATATTGGGCTCCTTTCTTTTTACGAGCTGAAGCTTCTTTTGGAACGCCGAGATCATCGGCAATTTCTCGTAAAATCTTTTTGTTTGTCGTAGAGTCTATTTTTTCATCAGTAGATAGACTCATTGCTAAAACTATAAGTTTATCATCAATATAAGGGCTAATAATTTCTTTTGCAACACTTTCAGAGATTAATTTATCTCTTGAAATTACAAGATTATTTAGACGTTTCAATCCCTCCCAGCTCTCTTCCTCAAGTCCTTTGATATCCATACCTCTCCACGTACCTCCTTCACCAACTGATTTTACGTGTCTTTGATAACCTGCAAATAATTCTTCAGCTCCGATTCCACTGAAAAATATTTTCTCGTCACCTAAACTTATTGCTGCAAGTAAGACTGCAGATACAGACACTTTAACCATATATTCAATATAATTATCATCATGAATTATTGGACGTGGCAATATATCTATAACTTTCATTAACAATTGTTCAATTTCGTCAAGTTCAAATTCTTTGGAAACGAGTTCTAAATCTAATAAAATTGCGATTTCTTTAGCCACTTTAAGATCTTCAGAACCTTCGATTCCAACGCAAAAACATCTAAAAGAAGCATTATCATCCTTACATATTTTAGCAATGATTGATGAATCCACACCTCCAGATAGAAGAATACCAAATGGTTCTTTAGGTAAGTCATTTATTATTGACTTTTTTAGAGCTCTAGCAAGATTCTGTTTTGTTCCAACAACATCTTTAATATTTTGAAGAGATTCTATATGTTTAATCCAGTTTGAATCCGAGATAGTATCCTTAATTTCTAATTTAGGCATAATATTATGCCAAATCTTTAACCATATAATATTCTTTTAGAGTGTATCCTAATTTTTCATAATATAGTCTTGTTCCAGGTCCATGTGTAACTCTAATTTTAGAATAAGCTTTCGATTTTTCTTCAGCTATTTTCATTAACTTACTGCCCAGTCCCATGTGTTGTACTCCAGTACCGGTTTTTCCAATATCTGCAGCCTGTCCAGTAACTTTTAGTTCTCTAACCGTTGCATTATCATCGAATCTTAGTCTTAAATATGCTAGAAGTTTCGAACCAGATTCATAAGAAATAAAGTGTTCAGTACCGCCACTGGATTTGTATATGATTTCTTTAAGCTCTGCTGTTTTAGGATCAATTTGAGCTCTCCAAAGTTCTCTACAGTTAATACATCTACATTTTTTTCCACGAGCCTTCAATTCTCTTCTTGCATATTGCCGTAAGTTTGAATTCATTACACCAGCTATAATCTGGGGTTTTGGAATATCTCTTTGAATTCTCTGAATTCGGACGTATGGGGGTACCATTTCTTTTAGGCTAGCTATTAGATTTGCAGCAGTTTCAGTATCATAAGGTACAAAATCTCCAGGATTACGTGATAAAGGAGAACCTTTGACAAGTAATGTAGGGTATAATTTCAGCATATCTGGTTGGAAATCTTCTTCTTCAAATAATCTCTTAAAATCTCTAAGATCCGTTTCAGGATTCATCCCAGGCAATCCAGGCATCATGTGGTAAACTACTTTGAATCCCGCTTCCTTCAATAATTTAGTTGCTTTAATGACATCATCAACTGATTGTTGACGATTCAATTTGTCATGCACTCCATCATCTAAGCATTGTACTCCTATTTCGACTCTAGTAGCTCCCTGCTTTCGCATTTGGAACACAGTCCAAGGGGTACATTCAGTTGGACGAGTTTCCATAGTCAGAGCTACACATTTGTGTTTTGCTCCTGCATTGACTTGTAAGGCCTCTTCTAAGGGCAATTCTTTTCCATTAAGAGTGGCAAAAGCCCCTTTTAGAAATTCATCTTGATAATCTGGAGTTCTTGCAGTGAATGTCCCACCCATTATAATTATTTCAACTTTCTCAGTAGGGTGTCCATTTCGGACATATTGTTCCAGTCTGGATTTCACTTGAGATCTCGAATTATAATTATGACGTTTGCCTCTTCGGGCAGCAGGTTCATGTCCCGTATATGATTGTGGACTTTCATTTGTAGGTCCTCCGGGGCAATAGGTACAAGTTCCATGTGGACAAGGTGCAGGTGAAGTCATAATTGCTACAGGTGTTACTCCAGCACTAGTTCTCATTGGTTTTACACGGAGTAATTTAGCTAGTTCAGGTTCTTTCTTTGCATCTATTTTTGCAAGAAGTTGATTATTCGGTGGAATACTCGAAAATTTCCCTTCTCGTGCAACTTCTAATTTAATTAATTGAATTTCTTGTCTAGTTTTCGGTTCTTTTTCCAAAAGACGATTAACCACTAATTGAGCTTCTTCCATATTCAATACAGCTCCTTTTCAGCTTTAGTTAAAATAGTTGGGTCTTTTCCACTTACCAATACATCATCTTCAATACGTATTCCCCCTTTATCAGGAATATAGATTCCTGGTTCAATAGTGACGGCCATTGAATCCTTTATGATTGTTTTTGATTTATATGTTAAAGAAGGGAATTCATGTATCTCTAGTCCAAAACCATGTCCTGTTCCGTGTACAAAGTTTCTACCATATCCTTTTTTTTGTATAAATTTTCTTCCAGCATTGTCTACTTTATGACTAGTATTTTCTACAGTAAGTTGTTCAGTAGAAAGTCTATTTGCTTCTAAAACGATATTATATCTTTCAGCCCATTTTTTTGAAGGTTCACCTCCAACAAAATAAGTTCTTGTAATATCAGAACAATATCCCTCCCAAAACACCCCGAAATCACATATCACTGGTTCTCCAATTTTCAATTGACGATTTGTGTTAGAATGATGTGAATGAGCTGCATTTGGTCCCGAAGCAATTATTGTTGTAAATGAATTTTCCTGAATACCTCTTCGGCCCATGAAATAATCAATTTCCACTCTGACTTCTTTTTCAGTTAAATTATTTCCTGATTCTACAAGGTTCTTAGCGAAATCCTGTCCTGCATCTGACTGTTTGATGGCTTTCTTTATTCTTTCCAATTCATCATTCGTTTTTACGCCCCTCATCTCAGTTACAAAAGGGCTTGCAGTGGATTTTACACTCCTTCCTACTTTTATTTTGTTATCCACATATATCTTTTCAATATTATTTTCTTTAAGTGTATTCTTTAGAACTTCGATTGATGTTTTTCCATCAGATTTAATATCGGGATAGTGAGTCCATGATTTGATTTCATCTATTGCTGATTCATTTCGACAACGATGTTCTTCTAGTGAAGAGGTGATGGCAATTGGTTCTCCTTTTTTTGGTATAATGACATAATTCATTGTTGAACCTGGTGGGCAACCGGGTGGAGCTTCAGAATTTCCTAGGTACCTAGTATTTCCAGGTAAGGATGCAACGAAAGCGTCTCTATCGGATAAATTCGAGCGAATTTGGTCCCATCTTCTTTTATAATTAATTTCCATTTTTCTCCATCAACGATGTGGCCATAGCGTATCCAGGTATCATATTTCCTAAAAATAATAGACTGGCTATAATATAATGTTCTTCAGAAATAAACATAATTATGGAAAATATGACTATAATGTACATTAGATATATGTAAATTCTAGTTATTTTCATAAATCCCCTCCTAATATTTCTTGAGGAAGATTAGGGCTAAAATCTATTAATGATAAAAGAGTTAAAACAAGTATTGGAATTAGTTGCATTGCTAAATCATCGTCAAACCATTTAATTTTAGGTCTTTCAGATGCTACAGCAATAATACTTCCTATAATTGAGTAGAATAATACTCCAATGATCAATTGGTAAATTAAAAAACTACATAATAGTCCTAATCCAATTCCCCATTTGTCTCCAAACTTTTGATTTGCTTCACCAATAAGGGGATCTGTAAATGCAGCCATGATTATAGTTGCAATAGCTAAGCTTTGAGGGACTAGATTTAGTTCATACAGTCCCAATATTAAACATGTTCCTGTAGCAAACCACACAAATCCAGCAATTCTATTATTTTCATAATTACGCATTCCAAGGACTTTCAAATCTTTGTTCAAACGTAAATAGTCTACAGCTACTATAAAAATCCAAAAAAGCAGTATGGTATATTCTCTTTGAATTCCTAGAATGTATTCTGGGAAAAGAAAATAAATTACAAAACACGCGGCAACGGTGTGGTTGAAACGCCGGTAAATTTGTTCATTAATCATCCGAATACTTTACGGATTAAGAACTGCTTAGATATGAATATCTATGTTTAGAAACTGTGCCATTTCTTTGTAACGACTTCTTATGGTTACTTCAGTTAGGTCAGCAGCTCTTGCGACATCTTTCTGTTTTCTTCGCTCATTATTGACGATAGATGCAATGTAAACTGCAGCCGCAGCTAATGAGATGGGTACTGAGTTTGTCAAAGGAACATCTTGAGCAGCCCTTAGTAAATCTCTAGCAGCACCTTCTACTTTTGGAGATAATTCTAATTTAGAGCAAATTCTAGGTAAGTAATCTTCCGGAAGTGGAGGCATAGAATGCATTTTCAATGCTTTCACCATGACTTGATATGTTCGGGAAATTTCTTTCCTTGAATATCTACTATGTCTACTAATTTCAGTTAGAGTCCTTGGAACTCCTTCTTGTCTACAGGCTGCATACAAAGCAGCACAGGCAACCATTTCAATAGCTCTACCACTTAGCGATTGTTCTTGTATGGCTCTTCTGTAAATGAAAGCAGCAGTCTCTTGAATTCTTCTTGGTAATTTTAAATTAGTAGCAACAGCCTGCATTTCTCTCATGGCTACTGCCATATTTCTTTCAGCTGATTTAGAAGCTCGAGCTCGTCTTTGCCATTTTCTCATTCTGAAAAGCATAGATTGGTTTCGATTGGAAATTGATCTGCCATAATAATCTCGATTTGTTGGAGAAATTTCAGTTGATAATCCTTTGTCGGGAAGAGTTGTGGACATAGGTGGTCCCGCTCTTGCAAGAGCGTTTTCTTGTTGCATATCGAAAGCTCTCCATTCAGGTCCAGTGTCAACGATATTTTCTTCTAAAACAAGTCCGCAGTCAGCGCACACAATTTCGGCATGATCGTAATCTCTCTTAAGGTGAGTGCTTTTACAATCAGGACAGGTCGTAACTTCATCAACTTCCTCTTCTTCATTTTCAGATTTCATGTTTTCACCATTTAACTGGGTTTTGTGTGGATTGAAGGCACTATAAAAGGCTTGGGGTATTGCTCGTCGATAAATTTTCAGTTTATAGGTGTTTTTCCATCACTATTCCATCGCAACCATCCTGATAATAGCAAGGTAAAACGTCTACACTGGAAAAGCCTAGTTTTCGATAAAAAGTTATAGCCTTTGAATCCTTCCTAGCTTCTAGAGTGACTTTTTTTATACCGAATATAATACTCTCTTTAATTATAAGATTCATGAGTTGTTTTCCAATCCCTTTCCCTTGATAATCTTCATGAAGAACCAAAATAAGTATTCTCAATTTTTCATTTGGTAAAATTGCACCACAACATGTTCCAACTATTGTTTCTTTGTTTTTTATAATTAAAAATCCTTCAGGCCATCTTTGTCTTATGTTTAAGAAAACTTTCTTTTCATAGTTTTCCTCAAGATTGGAATCTAGAAATATCATAAGATCATCGAGCTCATCAGTTCTAAATTTGGTAATCTTCATAGTTGTTCTAATTTTAGATTTCCGGTCAATTCGCAGTCTGAAACATAAGAGTTTTCCAAATAGTTAGCTTGAGCAGTTCCCTGACTTGAAAACAAATAATAGTAAGAGTATAAATTATCTCCATTTCCATCATCAACCCAGTCTGAGATTCGATATGCTGGCATCCACATAAAGTATGAGTTCGCTATGTCTATATTTACAGTAGTAATTGTTCCATCACTTAGAGGTACTATTGCATTAACCCACGCATGACCTCCCCAATCTTTCAAATCACACTTGCCATTTTGACTATCTACAAATGCCGGTATTTTGCCTAATTCCAGCCATGAAGGAATTCCTGCAGCTCTGGCAATTGAGGCGAATAGAATTGAAAAATCATCGCAATCTCCATAGCCTTGCTCTATACTTTCCGGACAACTTTTAGGTATTGAAGATTTTTCATAGCTATATCCATCCATAATATAATCAAATATATTTTGGAGAATTTGAATGACATTACCTTCAGTACCATTTACCATTTGAGCTGCCAATTCACTTATTACTGGTAAACTAGGTTCTATTAGCCACTCATCATCTAAGTATTTCTCATATCCTGCAGGGATGTCTTCTAAGGTGCCTGAGTCTTCAGGAGTTAAGTCCGGTCTTAACGTGTTAACACTTACTTTGTATTCGACTTCGATGTAATGTCTTTCACCTTCTTTTATGGTTCCATTCCATTCCATTCTTCCAGTTTCACTTTCGACGTAATCAGGATAAACCGATATGCTATGGACTTCTTGCCAAGTATTAGCATCTTGTTGAGGCCACAAAGGTCTGTTATCTGGTTTGCTCAATATTAGCTTGTAATCCGAAAAACCTTTCTCTCCTGGTAAATATATAGTAAAGTTACGAATTAGTGTCAATTCAAGAGTTTGAGGTATGTTGTAATATGGAGTATTAAGATCATCCCAATATTCCTTTCCATCCTTAATCAAAACCTGGGTTTGTGGTGCCATTACAAGTCCTATCACTAAAAGTAAAGCTATGGTTTTTCTTGGAATATAACGTCCCCATCTCCGTGGCGGTGTGTAAATTACACTTTCATTTTTTGGTTTTGGTGGTAATACTTTGAAATGATTATCTTCTTTGATTATTTCACGGCCTGCTACTTGTGAAGAACAATTCTTACACTGATTATCATCTTGACCAATGACGAATCCACAAAAGTCACAAAGTTGCATTGTATCTATGATAAGAATATAGATTAATAAAATTATACAGTGTCGCTTCTTCGGGATCGTATTTCATTTATAATGATAATAACTACACCAACTGCTAAAACATAAGCACCGACTTCTCTACCTACTGCTTCTGTAATTTCTACGACCATTATAGTTAGAATACATGTAAGAATAACTGCCCATTTAGTGATTTGAATGGCGTTACTATCTTCAGCATCAAAGTAACGAATTAAACCTGCGGCCGATTGGAAACCTTGAGTCTTTTTTTCTTTTGCCATAGTTTTTCGACTTCAATGTCTTATATAAAA
>JAPYSW010000038.1 GCA_029936395.1 Candidatus Poseidoniia archaeon | reverse complement strand
CAAATCATCCAGCTTCTGATAAGAAAGCAATCGGGGCTCGAGAACCAGATTGTATTGTTTGCAGAGCTTGTGAAGAAGTATGCCCTGTAGATGCGATCCTGATAACCGATCCTGGAGATATTGATTCAGATTCACCTAGTAAAGCAGCTCCCGAAAAGGAAGCAGAGACAGAAGCACCAGTTGCAACTTCACAACCAGCATCTTCGATGTCTCAAATGCCAGTTACACCAGTAATGCAACAACGACCTCACGCATATGCTGGATACAAACAGAATTCATATTGTGTCAAATGTGGAAAATATACATTCCATTGGCATGGTTCATCACCAAATAATCCGGATTTATATCCAAATTATGAATGTAAGGATTGCGGTTTTATTAGGAAAATTAAGATATCTTGATCAATACCAAATTTATCAAGGAACGAAAAGAATTCTTTGCCGTTTTATCCTCAATAATATTCATATTTCTAATATATATTTTACTTTATGCTCTAAATGATTGGAGTTGGACTGGAACAAGGGCTTCAGGTTTTTGTGAAGAAGTTAGAGAAAGTTGGATTCGTGAACCAGCCAATACAATTTCAAATTTAGCTTTTATTTTTGTCGGTCTTTACATTCTTTGGTTAGCTCAATATGACTCTATTGAAGGCGATCCTTCGCTTTCGAATAGAAGTTGGTTTTTGATAATGTATGCAATATCCTGTACCGCCGTTGGTGTTGGAAGTTTTGCTATGCATGGATTCAATACTGAATGGGGTGGATGGTTAGATCTTACAGGAATGATGATGTACATTACGATTCCTGTTTTCTACAACTTTTCACGCTTTTTAAAATGGACCGAAAAAGAATTTTGTATGTATTATTTAGGAACTAATATCCTTCTAAGTATACTTGATTGGCAATTTAGTATTGGTATTTTTGTTTGGGGATTATCAATAGGTATTTGGTTGACTCAAGAAACTGCTATCAAATATCAAAAACAACCAATAATAATTTTCTTAGTTCCAACAATGATTGTCCTCGGTCTGTTTTTAAGTTCAAACCCTGGTAACACACCAATAGATTTTGTTAAGAACGAGTATGAAGCAATAATTCTTTGGGCACTTTTAGCTTTATTCTTGCATAAGATGGATGAAATCAAGTTTGAAAGAACTCACAGTCCTTATTTTTGGGCTGGTTTTGGTTCTTATCTAATCGCTACAATAATTTGGGAACCTAGCCGTACTGGTGGGCCATTATGTAATCCCGATACCTTATTTCAAGGTCATGCACTTTGGCATTTGTTAGGTGCTGTTGCAATGTGGTGTTTCTACAAATATTTCAGAACTGAAGTCAATACTCATTGAGCTTCGTAAACAATAATCCACATTCGGTATTTAATTTCAGGTAAATATCCATCAGCATCAGTAATACTTGGTTCGTATTCTTCACCTTGATACAATCCTCTGTAGCTAATTTGATTCAAACCCGTATCTGATTGACTGGTTATATCTATTCTATTATACTCAACATCTTGTCCAGGACACCATCCAGCTCTTCCATAGACCCAAGTTCCATATTGATTTGCTGAAACTCCTTCACTAACTCTATTATAACAACCATAACTGGTTCCGCCGTTAGGATGTTCCAATAAATCTATAGTATTTCCATTAATTGTAAACTCATGTTGATGATTACAAAACTCAGCACAATTTTCATCAGTACTACTGTGCCCATGGCCAGTAAAGAAAGTAACAATCTCGACTCTTTCTATTTCATTTGTAACATTGTAGTCAAAGGGATTTTCACTTCCAAAAATATTATTGTATTCAAGATTAAATTTACGTGTACCTCCAGCTAAGTATTCAGCTCCTATAGGCGTATAATCTTTATTTTCATTCCAAAAGAATAATTTGACTGTCAAACCGTAAGCATTTGGTTGCCAATAATTAAATTCATTAATTTCTTCTGTTTTCAAAACACCAAGCATCGGTGTTACATCTGAGATATATCTTCCTTCTCGATTATATGCTGTAATATATCTTCCAATTTCAGCTTTCCATTCGCGGCTCCATTTCCCTTCACATCTGGCCGAACTATCCTCTTCACCAGCATCCCACCGGTGACCTTCATTTTCACACATTTCTTGGCTAGTATATTCAGTTAATAGTTGAGAAATACATGTTTCATAATCATTGAATTCAGATAAAGAGCATTCAGCATAATATGCATTTAAAGAACCAATAAAATCCCATTCATTACATCCTTTATGATCAGCACATGCTTCGTAAGTATAAACTGCAAAAGAATCAAATTGTTCTAAATTATCGGGCATTTCTACGCCTCTAATATTTGTTCCAGCCCCCCATCCTCCACCGTGGGTATTGCTTTCACCCTCAGTCCAATCTAGTAAGGTAACTGATTCGCCTTTGATACATTTTTTAGGAGAATAAATCCGTTCATGACATGGAGTACTAGTATGATATTCCATTGCAGCCAATTCTCTTTCTAATCCAAATTCAAAATTAAGATAGAGTGGTTCGTTAGCAATAAAGTGAAAGCGATACCAACTAAAATTTTGGTTAAAATTCAAGTCCCAGAAGCTACCAACTTCTTGCCATCTTTGTAGTTGATCTATACAAAACCAAGCAGGCGATTCCTTTACTTCTATAAATTCAGCAATATGGCCATCTAGGAAGTTGGCATCCATTGCAATATAATGTACTCTATCAGACCAATGATTTCGGTCCTCCTCGCTCATTCCAGCCAAGGCAAAGTTTACCCGACCAGACATGTAGCTAACATCACCCATCCAACCACCATCTCGATATGATCCGAAAAAGTAATGAACATTGTCTGGAGATTTTTCAAACATCAGTCCTAATTCTGTTGCTTGACCTATAGGATTTGCCGAATTCCAAGTTATCACGCTATCAGGATTAGTAGGATTGTATATGACAAAAACATAGGTGTCTTTTCCACTCCACTCCTCACTAAAAACCCAATTATTTGTAAAGTTTAGGTTTTCATCAATTGGTTCAGGAATAGTAAAATCTCCAACAGTTCCCATGTATTCGGTAGAATAGGAACCTCCATTCCAAGGAATAGATTTTTCAAAGAAAGAGCATCCTTCGGTATCGACTTCTTCACCATACAAGAAAGGCCCATCTGAACATTCATCATTATCACTGCATAATCCATCCCCATCACTATCGCCTGTTGAATCATTACCCCAACAGAGATCAAGTGAATCAACAATACCATCACCATCACTGTCTCTTTGAGAAGCTGAACATCCTTCTTGGTTTGGAACTTCATTCAATGGGGTCTCTTCACAGAGGTCATCACCATCAAAAATCCCATCATTATCATCATCATTATCTTCATCACTATCCTTACATCCGTCATTATCCCAATCTGCAGATGAGCCAGCTTCCCAATTCAGGCTACCTCTAGGGCATTGATCAACAGAATTATTCATTCCATCATTATCCATATCATCATCCAATCCATCTGGAGTTCCATCACCATCATAATCCAATGGTTTCGATGCTGCACTTTTTGGATTAGTTCCAAGCATCATCTCCATTTCATTACTAAATCCATCTCCATCAATATCATCATCTTCCGTTAATGAAGTATTACAATTTTCTTTTATGGAATCTGGTTTTCCATCATCATCCATATCATCGGATGCACAACTATCATTAGGAAATTTATCGGCATTATCACCTATTGAATCATCATCTGAATCTTTCCATTCATCTTTATCGTATGGAAAATCATCTATATTGTCAGGATATCCATCATTGTCGGAATCACTATCTTGCTCTCCTCCGTTATTATTCTGGTTTCCATCATCGTTATTATCAGTATAATCATCAGAGTCGCCTTGTTCAATTATATTATTGTTAGTAGTTTCCTCGAGACAACCGCTAGTTGAAAAGAGAGAACTCAAAAAAAGAAAAGCCATCAGCAATGAGGCTATTTTTGGTGAGTTCATAAAATTTGGATAATATGCACAGAAATAAACTTTCGTATGCATCAAATTGCATATTTAGAGGCTTTTACTTATGAAATTAATGTCTATTCAAGTTGCAAGAAAAATCGCACTTGCATATTGGGGTTTTTCTAAGACTGCTAAATCTCGGGCTTCATCTGGAACTGACATAGATATCATCAAAGGTAATGATACGCCCGAAGAAATATCTGCAGCAGGTTTTGAAGGTAAGTTTGTCACACTGGTTGATAATTCATGGGAAGATTACACCGGCCATGTTGGAGGCTATGGACGTATTCCTTTTGAAACTCTTTTAGATTTTATAATACAAGTAAAAACTAAAGAGGAGCATATTGGCGAATCTAATATGGATGAAGTAAGAAAATGGACTACCAATATGATGAACAACAATCCTAATTATTTCATTGCCCGTACAGTTTATAAAAATCAAAAAATGGAGTTATTAATCAATACTAAACATTGATTACAAACTTTATTAATTCATAGGCTAATCAGATAATAATGAAAATATACACCCGGAAAGGCGATGAAGGTCAGACGGGACTGCTTTATGGCGACAAAGTATCAAAGAATTCAGTACTTCCTGAAGCTTACGGTACTGTAGACGAAGCTCAAGCCATATTGGGATTAGTACGTACTGAATGTGAAAAAGGAAGTGATTTAGAGAATAAAATAATTCATGTTGAAAGAGATTTGTATGTTTTGATGGCTGAATTGGCAACCGATCCTTCAAATCATAGTAAATTAGTGTCTGGTAAGAGTAAAGTTAATGAAGAAATGATTAAATTTTTAGAAGAACTTATTGATGAAATAACAGATAGTTTTGAAGTTCCTAAAGAATTTGTTTTACCTGGACAGAATAGAATTGCAGCACTTTTAGATATTTCCAGAACTGTTGTTCGAAGAGCCGAAAGAAGAGCTGTAGCTTGTGACATTCAAGATTCTTTAGCAGTTGCATACCTTAATCGACTTTCAGATCTATTGTGGGTCATGGCACGTTGGCAAGAGGGTGAGTCAATAACCTCAAAATCAGTTTAATGAAAGTTCCCGAGCACTTAGCTAAGCCATTATTGGAGCAATTAGAAGACCAAGAAACTTCAGAAGATTGCTTAGTAATCAGAGGATCTGCTTTAGGTTATGCAATATTAGATAATATTGATAAAAGAGATGAATGCATAAATAAATTCATTGAAAGTTCAGAACCAGAACTTTCAGGCAATCAATTAGCTAGAGAATTACAAGCTCGTGCTGTCGGAAAAATATTATTGGGGAAATCTGCAGATGAATTATTAACGAGAGCTAAAGAGATTTTCGAAATTGAATTAGAGAAGGCATTACCCGATTTACCTGAAGATTTAGCGATAGATGTAGCGACAGAACCTTTGAGAAATGCTAGACAGGCTCGTAGTGGATTAATGGAAAATGCATTCTTAGCAAAGGAATGGGCGTTGTGCATGAGTGAAGGAGAGCACGGTCGCTCTATTATTCCCGATTACTTACTTTACCAACCTCATCGTGAAGGATATCCTATTGAATTTGTTGCTAAAGGAATACATACTGAAGATATGGAAATGGCAATAAAAGGTGTAGAAATGCAAGACGAATTTTTGAATTATGTAATTGAAGTTGGATATCTAAAGCCTTGGGAAGAGACGTATTTTACTTCGTATGCAATATCTTTAATCTCTAGAAAATTATTGGATTAAATTTAATTTATTAGCATATTTTATATAGTGGGGAGTAATTCCAAACATCCTTTTCGGAGAATTTGATGTACAATCGAGAATCTAAAATTGGTAAGCAGGTCCTTGCTTGGGCCCTTGTTTTTGCTCTTACTTTGAGCGTAATTCCATATTCATCTGCAGATGGTGAAACTGAAGAGTGGTTTGAAGATTGGTATTATGATTTTGAAGATAGAGACGAAGATGATAATTCAGATTTAATAACAATTCATGTTGATCCAGATACAGACTCTTCTAATGAAGTAGAAGTTTACATATCTTTTGTCGTTTACAATAACACTGGAGAGTATATTTATGATGATGGAGAATATTTTGATATTAATGGTAATGAAACTGAATACTTTGATTTTGAGTGGGGATTAGAGGACTGTTATTATGAAGATGATGCATGTAATGCAGGACCTTATACTTTCTATTTTACTCTTTCTGATGATGAATGGTATGAAGAAGATGAGTTTTCGATAAGTAACATTACTCTTTCTGAAATGGGAATGCCTAATGATGTAATTCAAGTTGACGGAGGTCCGATAGCATGGGATGATGACGAGTTCCATAATGATGCAGTTGCTCTTGCACGTGTTTTAGATTATGAAGTGGCAAACGTTTCTTATGAATTGGAAAAATCCGTTCAAGGTGTTTGGATTGATGCAGGTAATGCCACTACTGACGATGAAGGATTTGCAGTAATTTTTAATCAAACAAATGGGTTGTACAGGTGGACAGCATCCTATGAGAATGAAGAGATAGATTCGGGAGAGTTTGTAATTCAGGCAAGTTCAACAAGCAACATAGGAAATGTAGGGTATTTTGATGATATGGATGATGATGATGATTTTGATGATTTTGAATTTGCCATATACGAGGATAATCGAACCAGCGACTCAGGTTCTTATGTAGAAATATTCTATGAAAGCAATAATACATTGTACGAATCGGCTTCAAGCGATAATGATGGTGATGGAGCAGAAATAATAACATTTTTTGATGTTCCAGAAGGAAATTATACTTTCAAAATGTACTATGAAGAAGATGGAAATTTAATTCAAAAAGGTTGGTTACATTCATATGGAAGCGAAACAGATCATGTTTATTATTGGTTTGAAACTCATAACTATACAACTGAAGATAGTAATAACGACGGAGTACTCAATAATGTTACAATAACTTATAATCCCGATACTTCTAGTCAAGAAGAGGAAGAGATAACAGTTGACATTAATGTATATGATGACGAAAATAATGGCGATTTTTATTCATATGAGTACGAGATTACAGGCAATGAAACTGATGATTTTGAAACTGATGTAATCACTGTTGTAAAAGATGGAAATTATACTTTTGACGTGCGGCTAATTGCTGATGATTGGTACGTTCAGGATTTTTTCTCTTTTGAATTGTATTTAGAATGTGATGAAGATTTCACAGAATGTGATGCAGATGAATGGTTTGAAGATTGGGATTACGAAAC
>JAPYSW010000008.1 GCA_029936395.1 Candidatus Poseidoniia archaeon | reverse complement strand
CTTGAGTCTTTTTTTCTTTTGCCATAGTTTTTCGACTTCAATGTCTTATATAAAATTAAGTTAGCATAATTTTAAGAGGGCTTCTCACTGTAAATAAGATATTAGGAGCAGGCTATGTATTGTCGAATGTGTGTAGATATTCACGGTTTAACACCAACAAAATTGAATGGACCCGCCGAAGCTGAGTTTTTGGTGTCCCATTGTTATGTTGGCGACTTAAGACATAAGCATGAAGAGAATCAAGGATTTATTCACCCTATGTGCAGCCCTTGTGTAGATAGGATAAAATCTAACCCAGATCTCTTTATCTTTTCGGTATACAAACTTACTCTTGAAGAAATGAACGAAGTAAAGGAACAATAATGGGAATAAACCAAGAAGACTTTGAGAAATTGAATATGCGAGGAATTGTTATTTCCTCGATAATGACTGCCTTTGGTCTAGTAGTGGCATTGGCCTGGAAGGACACTATCAATGCTACAGTGGCACATGTGATGCCAGATAATGATGATGGCACTCTGAAGGGGATGTACATTACAGCGGTAGCAGTTACGGCCCTGGTTATGGGTCTAGCAATGCTTGTCCTGAAGATTAATGTCAGGGTCGAGAAAGAAATTGAGAGAGTTCAGTCCTACTTTGATGATGATGACGATGATGATGAGAAGAAAGACGCTTAAGGCGCAGTTATAGGATCTATAGTAGACCCACCAAAGAACAAAACAACCACAGTATTAAATTAAACAAAGGCGTCAGGGGTGTGTGGTTCTGGCGCATTTAAGAAAGATTGGGATTGGACCACTTGTATTTGGTATAGCTCTACTATTAGGTGGTGATTGCCAAAGTCTCGATGATATTGAGAACAGAAGTGATTGTAGTGATGAACTTTCCGATGGATTTTTTTCTGGAATAAAAATAGTACTAATTGACTTTTTAGAAATACCTGAAAGTGCAGTTGTCCCTATAGGGATTATTCTCGTTTTGTTTGGTCTGTTTTTAATTTTCTTGAAACGAATTAAAGAAAAATTGTCACCTGAAAAGGAAAAATGGGACAAGCCGGATGAGGAAGCCTAAGTTATTTCCATTTGATATTACAACCCATTGAAGGGACTTGTTTGAATTCGATTTCATTACCACTTAAGACGGTATCAATTGCCATCTTCAAATCTTCACGAGTTACATTATGAGGTTGTTGCCAATTATCATCTAATCTTCCTCGGTATTCCAATTTTCTATCTTTGTTGTAAAGGAAAATATCTGGCGTACATACTGCACTGTATGCTTTTGCAACTTCTTGAGTTTCATCAAATAAATATGGAAAAGGATAATCTTTTAATTTGTGTTTTTCAGCCATTTTTGCAGGTGAATCTTCGGGATAATTCACTACATCATTAGAACTAATTAATACAAAGTCGGTTCTTCCTTCGTAATCATTTCCAAGCGCAACCAGGCGATCTTCGACAGCCTTAGCATACGGACAATGGTTGCATGTAAAAATAACAACTAAAGTTTCAGATTTAAAATCATTAAGTGAAATATGGTTACCATTTGTATCTGGTAAGCTAAAATCAGGTGCTGCAGAGCGTAGTTCCACCATTGTAGATTCAGTTAGTGCCATGTTTATTCAGTATGTCGTGTCTATTAAGAGTATTTCTTTTAAAGCGCCTTAAATGACATAGTAATGAATATTTCACAAGATATATTTCGAGCCTACGATATTCGTGGAGTTTATGGGGAGGAACTAGATGCCTCGATTGGTGAAAGAGTAGGGCTGGCTTTTGGTAATTTTCTAAAGAGAAATAATGATAATGGTAAAGTTTCGATTGGATCTGACGCACGTGTTAGTTCACCAGAGTTGCAAGAAGCTGTAGCTACTGGAATTTCTAAAGCAGGTTTTGATGTTGATGTTATTGGTATGTTGCCAATACCAGTTGCTAATTATTTTACTTGGAAAGCTAGTTCAGGTCCTAATCCTTATCTTGGTGGAGTTTACATTACTGCAAGTCATAATCCTGCAGAGTATAATGGAATACGATTTCGTCATCCAGATGGTACGGGATATACAGAAGGCAATATAGAAATTAAGAAAATTTTCTTTGAAGAAGAACTAATTGAATCTTCTTCCTTTGGTACTATAACTAAAATATCAACTGAGAGTGTGTTAGATGATTATGCAACTTTTGTTTCAAGTAAAGTAGGTAGTATTGTGGGAACAAAAATAGCTTTAGATCCAGGTAATGGAGTAGGCTGTGTAATAGTTGAAAGATTATTTCAAAAGCTTGGAGCTGAAACATTTAGTATCAATAATGAGCCTGATGGGACTTTTCCTAATAGACCTTCAGAGCCAGCTCCAAAAAATTTGGGTGATTTAATTTCAGTTATGAAGAAGGGTAATTTTGATTTCGGAGTAGCCTTTGATGGTGATGCAGACCGTTGTGTTTTCATTGATAACAAGGCACGTTCTGTATCTGCTGAAAAGATTGGAATTATCGTTTCAAAAAGTCTAATTACTCCTGAATCCAATAAAGTACTTGCAGGAGTGCCCTGTTCTATGATTTTAGAAAAAGAGATACCTAAGATAGGTGGAGAATTGATTTGGATACGAGTTGGGGATGTTTTTGTGTGTGAAGAGTTAAAAAAACATAATGCTGCGATTGCTATGGAAATATCGGCTCATTTTTTTGCACCCGGTCTAACTGAATTTATTTTTGATGATCCACTAATTTTTAGTTTGACATTGGCTGAACGCATTGCAAAATCAGACTTGACTTTAGCTGATATGTCAGATAAGATACCTTCATATCCTTATGAAGAATTAAAATTTACTTGTTTAGATTCTATAAAGTTTAAGGTAAATGATAATTTAGAGAAGACATTCACTTCAATGGGCTACAAAGTAGAAACTATTGATGGGGTTAAAATATGGCTTGACGGTGGTTGGGTTTTACTTCGTCCCTCTAATACACAACCCGTTATCCGCATGTTTGTAGAAGCTACAGACAAAAACAGGTTAGAGGAGATTAAAGAAGAATTTCAAGCACACTTTGAAGAGGCCGTAAGGGTTGTTTCTTGATTGAGAATCTTATTCTTCCAGATCCGCTGACAATCTTGTCAATTACTATTGTAAGTATTTTGATTTCAGGTATTGCTTATTTTAAGAAAGTATTAGATCAAGGAGGCTCTGTTTTAGCTTTTTTAGTTTGTTTTATAATTGGAACGTTAGGACATTGGAGTTGGTTATTGATTATGCTAATTTTTGTTGGAAGTGCATTCTTAGCGACTAGATTTGCAATAGTTTACAAGAAGGCTCTAGGCGTTGAAGAAAGTGATGAGGGCACTCGAGGAGGGTTGAATGTTATATCAAATGGAATGGTCCCTGCAATAATAGCTCTACTGTATAGTTTTGGTTTTTTGACGCCAGAGCAAGCGTTGGTTGCCTTTACTACATCCGTGGCTGCAGCTATGGCTGATACAATGGCTAGCGAGATAGGAGTGTTATCTCCAGATCCAGTTATGATAACTAATCTTTTGGAGAAAGTAGAACCCGGAACAGATGGTGGTATTTCTTTGGAAGGGACCGTTGCTTCTTTGCTTTCCTCAGTTTCAATATCGATGCTTTCTTTTTCTGCTTTTCTCTTACTAATTGAAGAAAATCATCCATTTTATTCTTCTTTTAAGATAGACTATTGGTACATTTCATCATTTTTCGGTTTTTTTGGATGTATAATTGATTCATTATTGGGTGCTACATTAGAAAGAAGGGGTATTCTAGATAATAATGGGGTAAATTTCATTTCTATTTCATTGGCGGTTATGTTTTCTTTGTTATTTTTACCGTTATTTTAGGTTTTTGAGACTTATTTTTATATATCCTGCCTTTAAGTTATGTTTAGTGATAGATAATGATACCCGGTAATACACCAGTAGTAATACTTAAGGAAGGAACAAAAAGAGACAGTGGTCGCCGAGCGACTTATAATAATATAGCTGCAGCTAAAGCAATTGCAGAAGCAGTGAGATCTACATTAGGTCCTAAGGGCATGGATAAAATGCTTGTAGATTCGATGGGTGATGTTGTAATTACAAATGATGGAGTTACAATATTGAAAGAGATCGAAGTTGAACATCCTGCAGCTAAAATGGTTGTAGAAATAGCCAAGACACAAGATTCAGAATGTGGTGATGGAACTACAACTGCAGTTATTTTGGCAGGAGAACTTTTGAAGAATGCCGAAGAGTTACTTGAAAAAGGAGTACATCCAACAGCAATTTCAAATGGTTATCGAAGGGCTGCTAGAGAGTCTTTAAAATTATTAGAGAAGATTGCACGTCCTATTAGTAAAAATGACACTTCTACTTTGAAAGCGATTGCAATCACTTCAATGACTGGAAAGTCTTCTGAAACTAATGCCGATTTTTTAGCAGATTTAACTGTTAAATCAATAAAAATGGTTTCAGAAAGTAGCGGTAAACAAGTTAGTATTGATCGCGATAATATCAAAATTCAAAAGAAACAGGGTGTTTCTATCTCAGATACTGAATTAGTTTCAGGAATAATAATGGATAAAGAGCCTGTTCACACTGGAATGCCTACTAAAGTATCTAAAGCAAAAGTAGCCTTAATAGATACGCCACTTGAAATTAAGAAGACAGAGATAGAGTCAAAAATACAAATAAATGATCCTTCACAAATCCAAGCTTTCTTAGATCAGGAGGAGGCTTCAATTAAGAAAATGGTCGATCAAATTAACAAGACAAAAGCAAATGTACTAATTTGTCAGAAAGGTATTGATGATTTAGCTCAGCATTATTTAGCTAAATATGGCATAATGGCAATAAGACGAGCTAAAAAATCAGATATTGAAGCTTTAGCAAAGGCAACAGGTGGCCGAGTAATTTCTAATCTCGAATCCATTAGTAGCGATGATTTAGGTTTTGCAGGTTTGGTTGAAGTAAGAAAAATTGGTGATGATGATATGACTTTTGTGACTGATTGTAAGAATCCTAAGGCAGTTTCAATTTTAGTTCGGGGAGGTAGTGAGCATGTTATTGATGAAATAGAGCGTAATCTTGCTGATGCGATTGGTGTTGTTGCTCTTGTTGTTAAAGATGGTAAAATTGTTACTGGTGGAGGAGCAGTTGAAATTGAATTAGCCCTCAAGTTAAGAAAATATGCACCTCGAGTAGGTGGGCGTGAGCAAATGGCATTTGAATCGTTTGCAAATGCGGTGGAGGTGGTACCTAGTACGTTAGCTGAAAATGCTGGTTTGGATGTAATAGATACATTGATGGGATTAAGAAAAGCCCATACTCAAAAGGGTCGAAATCCCCACGCAGGATTAGATGCATATTCTGGCAAAGTAGTAAATATGAAATCAAGAAATGTGGTTGAGCCATTAAGAGTGAAGACACAGGCTTTGAGCAGTGCTACAGATGTAGCAACAATGATACTACGTATTGATGATGTAATTGCTTCTAAACAACCTGAAGGTCCACTTCCAGATGGTGGAGATGGTATGGGTGGTATGCCTCCCGGAATGATGTAAAATTAATTTTTTGCAGGGTCTGGGGTATCAGGATTAATCTTTAAAGTCTTTAAAGCAGTTTTAGCTTTTGCTTCAGATATTTTCCCCTCAGTTAGAAGAGTGCTTATCGTTGCCGCAGCAATGTGTTCAGCATCAATTTCGAAGAAATTCCTTAAGTTTTCTCTGGTATCACTTCTTCCAAATCCATCAGTACCCAATGAGATATATTTTCCAGGCATCCATTTTTGAATCATATCTGGAACTGCTCTGACATGATCAGTTGTAGCGATTGTCACTAAATCCTTATTAGCCATTATTTTCGAAATGTATGGAGTTTTAGGTTTCTTCATAGGATTCAATAAGTTCCAGCGTTCACATTCTACTGCATCTCTTCGTAGGCCTCCGAAACTCGTAGCACTCCATATTTCAGTTTTAATACCTAGTTTTTTCAGTATTTCGTGGGCAGACAAAACCTGTTGCATTATAGATCCACTACCAATTAGACGAGCTTTTGGTTTTGATACTTTTTTGAATTTATAAATTCCTTTGATAACGCCCTCATCACAATTTTTCGTAATTGGAGGCATTTGGTAGTTTTCATTATATAAAGTTAGATAATACAATAAATCTTCATTATTATCATACATTCTTCTTAATCCTTCTTTGATGATAATTCCAATCTCGTAGGCAAAAGCTGCGTCATATGAAATACAACTTGGGACTGTATCAGCCACTAACAAGCTATGTCCATCTTGATGTTGTAATCCTTCTCCATTCAGAGTAGTTCTCCCAGCCGTAGCCCCTAGCAAGAAGCCTCTTGCTCTTGAATCTGCAGCACACCATATTTGGTCACCGACACGTTGGAATCCAAACATTGAATAATATATGTAAAATGGTATTGTTGGCTTGCCTATGGTTGAATAAGCCATTCCTGCAGCTGTAAAGCTACTCATAGCTCCAGCTTCAGAAATACCTTCCTCTAGTATTTGTCCATTTTTTGCTTCTTTATAGCTTAGCAATAATTTAGAATCTACTGGCGTATAGGTTTGCCCTTGAGCAGTATATATCTTAAATTCAGTGAATAGAGCTTCCATTCCAAAAGTTCTTGCTTCATCGGGTACAATAGGGACAATTAAATCACCAATTTTTTCGTCTTTCATTAAGTTTCTGAGCAATCTCACAAATGCCATTGTAGTAGAAACTTCTTGTTCTTTTGGAGTGCCTTTATCGAATTCAGAGAATACATGATTTTTGGGCATCTGGAACCCACTGTATGTCGCATTACGTTTTGGTAAGGATCCTCCAAGTTTTTCTCTTTGTTGCTTTAAATATTGAATTTCGGGGCTATCTGAAGCAGGTTTGTAATAGGGCATATCTTCTAGTTCAGAATCTGTAAATGGGATTTCTAGGAGGTCACGGAAGTGTTGCCAATCTGATTTATCCAGACCTTTTTTCTGATGTGTCATATTTCTAGCTTCGAATGATTTCCCAAGAGACCAACCTTTGACAGTTTTTGCGAGTATGACCGTAGGCTGATTCTTATGGTTAATAGCTTCATTATATGCTGCAAATAGCTTAGTAGAATCATGCCCTCCTCTTCTTAGTCTAGCTAATGTGTTATCATCTAAATTTTCAACCAATTTCTGTAATTCAGGTTCGGGGCCAAAGAAATTTTGTCTGATATAATCTCCCGATGATGCTGCTAGATTTTGATAGTCTCCATCAACTGTATTCTCCATTTTTTGTAATAAATGGCCCATCTCATCTTTCTGGAGTAATGGGTCCCAATCTTTTCCCCATAATACTTTAAGAACATTCCATCCAGAACCCCTAAAAATAGCTTCAAGTTCTTGTATAATCTTCCCATTTCCTCTTACAGGGCCATCCAATCTTTGAAGATTACAATTAACTACAAAGGTAAGATTATCTAGTTTTTCACGGTGTGCTAAGTGAAGTGCATGCAATGTTTCAGGTTCATCACACTCACCATCACCTAGAAATGCCCAAACTCGGCTGTTAGAGGTATCACAAATACCTCTTTCATGTGCGTATCTTAAAAATCTAGCATGATAAATTGCATTGGTTGGTCCCAATCCCATAGAAACTGTAGGAAATTCCCAAAAATCAGGCATAAGTCTAGGATGTGGGTAGCTTGATAATCCGTCGTCAAAGGATTCTCTTCGAAAGTGGTCTAATTGTTCTTCGCTTAATCTTCCTTCAATATATGCTCTTGAGTATATTCCCGGTGAAGCATGACCTTGGAAATAGATGAAGTCTCCTAATCCATTGTCTTTTCCTTTAAAGAAATGTTGGAATCCAACTTCGTAGAGACTAGAGGCTGATGCATAAGTTGAGATGTGGCCTCCGAGTCCTGCAAAGTTTTGGTTGGCTTTTGAGACCATCATTGCAGCATTCCATCTTATCATTCGTCTAATTTTTTTTTCTAATGCCTCATTCCCGGGGTATTCAGGTTCAGATTCAGGCGGTATTGTATTTACGTAAGGGCTGTTTGTTAGTAATGGTATTGCAATATTTCGATCTCTTGCCTCTCTAATCAAAGTTTGTAAAAGATACCTTGCTCTTTCATCGCCTTTTATATCGATTACGGATGATATTGAGTCAATCCATTCTTCAGTTTCTTGAGGGTCTCTATCAGGCAATTGTTGACGATATCCTTTTTTCATAAGTTTTAACCTTTTTAATTAATTATAATAGTGGTATTTATATTAGTCGTATTTATATTATTTAGTATTGAAAACATCATTTAAGCGAAGGCCTTTTCTATTCTTATCTTTCATATTATAGAAGATATATCCTATTAGTAATGGGAAGAATACAGAAGCTTCACCCCAAATCATTACATCCTCCATATTTTTATCATTTTTACCCCAAGATATAGCTTCTCTAAGTGTAGATCCTGATAATCCACCATCTCTAACATCTGCCGTACTGATTTGTATTCCGAATTTATGTTTATTAACGTCATAACCTAGCATTTCAGCCATTACAACTGCATCTTGAGAGTAATTCTTTGGAACACCACCGCCCACAACAACAATTCCGGAGTCTCCACATTTACTTTTTAAGAAAGCTATCTCTTTCAAATCTTTAATTGAATCAATACTCATAGTTGGGGTTTCATTATTCTGCATTGCTAAACCGATTCCAATTGAACAATCATTTATAGCAGGAATAAAAATAGGTATATTTTTTTCGAAAGCTGCTAACATTACACTGTCTTGAATATTTGAGGCCTTACTCAGCCATTTTCCAGATAGGTACATGAATTCACGACTTGAGTATAATTTAGGTTCAATACTTTCAGCTATTTTTTTAAATGTCAGATCTACCTGTCTCAATGCGATTTCATCTAATAAGTGATCATATACTCTATCTATGTATAATTCTTGTAGTTCTCCATCATTTAGCTTTGTGCTACAAATATAATGTTTGTGACCTAAAGCTTCAAGCATATCTTGTTCGAATAGAGCTCCAGTACAAACTAAAGCATCTACCAAATTATTTCTTATTGCATCTATAGTTATTTGCCTTAGCCCTGCACTAAATAAGCTACCTGAGAGAGACCAGATGATTGCCGTGTCAGTTTGTATCTGTCTATAATATAATTCAGCAGCCCTTCCTAAATTGCGTGCTTCAAAACTAGAATTACCAAATGCATCTATTAAGGTAGTAAAATCAGTATGTTCATTGATATTAATCTGTTTAACTTGTTTACTCAAAAGGCTTTTTTTCCGTTCTTTTTGTTCTTTTGTAAGTTTAATACTTGGCATGGGTGGTATTTTATTTTGTTTCATGATATCTCACCCTCAGTAAACATCATTTTATTTTTTTCTCTTATTTTTAGAGCATTTAGTTTTAATATTTTTAATTGTTTCAATATGTCTTTATCATTTGTAGCGATAAGGTGGCCTTCTTTTGCTGCCGCTATTAACATGTCATCTGCATATCCCTCTCCAATATTTTTTTGGTCAATATTCTTACATATTTCGAGTGCAGCTAATGATTCTTTGGTATTTAATTTTTTTAACTCTAACATAATACACGTAGGTATCATTAACTCATAGTGTGGTGCAATATCGGCAATCACTTCTCTAAAATCAGGTCCTCCACTAAATGTCCACAGAATAATATTAGTGTCTACAAGAATGGTTTTCATTCCTTGATTATTCCATATCCTATTAAGTGCCATTTACCATCTACTCTTCTACTAAGTGCAATTCGTTGACCAACTGGTGCACAAACTGGTATTGTTAAATTGATATCGACGACATTATTTCTAACTGTAATTGGGACTCCTACTGTAGTTCTGGTACCAACAGTTAGAACCAATGGTTCTCTTGTTTTCAATTCATCAACATTCTGGATATTCTTAGTTCCAACAACTCTATCAAGAAGTGTTGTTTCTACACTAATTTGGTTCCAAACAGGTGGTAAAGTACCTGGTTTTCCAATGACATTTCCAAGTAATGAATCTGATTTTGTTGTGGAAGGATCAAGAGTGGTTCCGATTGCTACTAATCCACCAGGTCCCAAAGAGTCTCTAGCTACTCCACTATGCAAGCTACTAACTTTAGTGGTGATTGGTTCTAATCCTTTTTTAGTGGTTCTACCTGGTCGAATTTCAATTTCATCGCCTACTTTGATTTTACCTAAACTAATTGTTCCACCTAATACGCCTCCTTTGATTTTCTTAGGGGTTGTTCCTGGACGATTAATATCAAAAGAACGAGCAATATTCATTTGAAAATTACTTTTTAAATCTTTCGGAGGTGTTGGAAATGATTCTTCTATAGCTTCTATTAATAAATCAATATTTCGATTATGGTGGGCCGAAACAGGTATTATTATTGAATTTTTTAGTGGCGATTCTTTAATGAATTCTTTTATTTCATTATAGGATTCGAAAGCTCTGTCTTTTGAACAAACATCAATTTTATTTTGAACTATTATAATTTTATCAAAACCCATATTTTCAAGTGCCGAAAGATGTTCTCTAGTCTGTGGTTGAGGGCATTTCTCATTTGCAGCAATAACTAAAATTGCAGAATCCATTATTGCAGCTCCACTAAGCATAACTGCCATGAATGTTTCGTGGCCAGGTGCATCAACAAAGCTGACGGTACGAAGGTGTTCTTTTTTTCCTCCTTTAAATTCGTCTTTATCTGGTTGAGAGGTATAGTGTTCTTTTCCACCTTTCATTTTGATTTTATAGAAATCTGCGTCTGCATATCCCAACTTAATGGATATGCCTCTCTTCATCTCTTCACTGTGCTGATCAGTCCATTTACCAGTTAATGCTTGAGTAAGTGTAGTCTTTCCATGATCTACATGCCCCACCATTCCGATATTTATTTCGGGTTGAGGGGATGCTGTCAAGTTAAGCCACCTCTGGTTTCAATAACTCCTCTATAGTTTTCGGTCCATATTCAACAACTTTCAAATTTACTTGAGAGATATCACTACTTAGGGTTCGACCTCGAACTAGTTTTCTTTTTCTTTGTCCGCTACGGATTGGATTAAACCCTACTGAATCTTTCATTAGTAGACGTCTTCTTTGGCTTCCTTCAATATCCCCACGCATAGGAACGCCGGACTTATCGGATCCTCCAGTTATTTTCAATCGATATCCGGGTAAATCTAAGAAAATACCATCAATTTCTTCACCAACAAATTTCCCAACAAGAGCATTAGATTTCTCTTCAGGTAGAATTTTTTGGTGCGTTATTTTATTTTTTGGGTCTGCTATTACGGTTTTGAACTCAGTCATATATCACCTTGAGTGTATTTTGCTGATAAAAGCTAATATTTAAAGAATCTTGTGAAAAGTAACATTAAATACTAGATAACAGCATATGTTACATGGGTTTGTTGGTAATTGCGATAGATAGGGACAATGATTTGGGTCGTAAGACTGGAATTAGAAGTCCGGTTTTGGGTCGTGAACCTAATGTTAAAGCAGCTTTAGAATTAGGTCTTGCCGATCCTGAAGAAAGTGATACCAATACAATGCTAGCTGCGATTAAAACATATGATCAGCTATTAGAGGATGGTGAAACTGTAGAGATTGTTACCATATGTGGTGACGTAAGAGTAGGAACTAAATCCGATATGAAAATAGCAAATATTTTAGATCAGGTTATAGCTAAAACAAAATCTACTAGAGCTATTTTAGTAAGCGATGGGGCTGAAGATAGAGAATTGGAACCAATTATCCGTTCACGTTTACGTATAGATTCAACTAGAATGGTTGTTGTACAACAATCTAGACCTATAGAAGATACCTTTTACACAATAGTTCATAAAATGGAAGATCCTAAAATTCAAAGGCAATTTATCTTTCCAATTGCATTAGTTGCTTTTGTCTATGGTCTATTGACTTTGGTTGGTCTTTCAGGCATAGCCTCTGGAGCAATATGGGTTGTTTTGGGCGGATATCTGTTAATTAAAGTAGCAGGCTGGGAGGAAGCCATACGTAATTTTTATACTGAGTTATTAACGGTCACGAGTGAAAGGGTTTCTTTTTTCTCATATGCTTGGTTAATTGCATCTTTGCTAATGATTGTTGGAATAACTAGAGGTTTGGATCAAATGCAAGAAGTATCAAATCAAGGAGTATTGGCAATGGTTCTAGCATTTTTGTCTCTTGATGGCATTCTTTTATTTCTCTTGGCTTCTTTGGTCGTTATTGAAGTAGCCAGAACAATAGATACTTATCTTAGAGATAGTGTTTTTAATATAAATATTATCCGCTTTATTTTCACAGTGGCTAGTATGGGTTTAATTGTAGCCGGTATTATTGAGATTGTTAATGACTTGTTTGTACAAGATAATTTTGAATCTTATAATGTTCAATATATTCTATCAGGAATAATATTGGCTTTTGTGGGTCTTTTGGTTCATGATAGTATTCGTGAAAGGGTTAACGAAAAAGTAATGGCTGTTGAAGAGTAAGCTTCTATGGATTTTTATAATGTATTAAGGATGGGGCATCGTCCTGAAAGAGATAAAAGAGTTACAACACATGTTGCGTTAACGTCTAGAGCTTTTGGTGCCAAAAAGATGTATTTACACCGATCAGACAGTCGAGTAATTGAAACAATCAATAATGTCGTTAGTAAGTTTGGAGGGGATTTCACTGTGGAAACAACAACGAATCCTAAAAAAACCATAAAGGAATGGGACGGCAAAATAATGCATTTAACAATGTTCGGCCTCCCGATAGATGATAAGTTAGTTGAAATTAAAAATGTTAAAGAACCAATTTTAGTAGTAGTTGGTGCTGAAAAAGTTCCACCATGGGTATTTGAATATTCAGATTTTAATATAGCAATAGGTAGCCAACCGCATTCTGAGGTTTCAGCATTGGCTATAGCACTTTCAAAGCTTAATGAGGATTCATATAATCAAAATTTTGAAGGACCAATACAAGTTATCCCTTCGGGTGAGAGGCGTAATATGGTTGATATATCTAAGTCTGAAGATTAATTGTCGTCGTCTTTTTTGCTTGGTACAAGTGTTATCTCTATGAAAGACATTCGAAAAGTACCTTTTTTATCTTTTTTTGGAACATCTTCAGTTCCAATGCTTACCTCTTTTACTTCAGATTCTATTTCGTTTTTAAATCTATTTCGAAATTGTTCAGCTACATTAACTGCATTAGATATTGATTTTCCTCTGGCTTTTAACTTTATTTCTTCAATTTCAGGTCTATCAAAATAGGACATCATATCTGGAAAATACAGAAAAGGATCTTCAGAACCAATGAATACAGTCCCACGTTTACCTTCAGTTTTGGTATTCACCCTAAATCGGTTTTTTTGATTTTTTTTCTTTGGCTTATTTGGTTTAGATTTCTTATCAATTTTTTCGGCCATTCATATTTCCATAGGCTAGTTCTATATATTTTTAATCAAAACTCTCATTTATCCATTTAGCTTCAATACGATTATAGAAGAATATACTAAGTAATGCTAGAATTGCACATATGGATGAAAGAGATATAAGTACTATAGATATACTATATTTTATTGCTAAACTCAGAATTGTCATTGCAATCATTGGAGGAACTGAGACTATGAAGAATTTCAAGAAAACTATTGAATCAAATAATGCTGAATTAGTTCTTAGCCCTGTAGACCAAGCAGTATAATTTACGATATACATGCCTACTGTAATCATCACAATAATACCTATAGGCAAAAGATTTATTTCAGAGCTCATGTATGAAATAAGAGTTAAAAATAATAATGGAATCCACCACGTTATGGTAAAGAATAATACAAGTCTAGCTCTCACTACATCCGCGACAGAAATAGGTAAAGTAGAATAGAAGTGTGGGTTGTCAATGGTATTTAGCCAAGAATAAATCATAGTTCCAAAAAACCCAACCATAACTCCATAGAAAATAGTATTGAAATCAACCTGAACTGGTAATCCTTTGTCTATAAACCAATTCATAAATGTGAGAATACCCAAGGGAAATGCAAAAGAGAAGAACATTTTTATTCCTGTTTTACTCCTCTGTAAATCGATTCTTTCTTTTGATATTATAGCTGGATTTGAGATATTCCGAGCCCAAGCAAATTTTTGAATATATTCATAAAATCTGTTTTGATACCCTATCATTTGAACTGGAGCTTGTTCATGATAATCTGTAATTAGTAGGGTAGCTACTATGGCTAGAATTATTGGAATTAAAATAGCGATTGCTATAAAGTTAAGATTATTGCTTAAGTACCATTCAAGAGAAGCTGTGACTGATAGGTTATTGAATATAATAATATATATTATGGTAGTAGTACCAGCACCTATAATACTAGTTTTCCACGATATTCGGTATAGGCTAGAGATAAGATAAGCAAAAGATAGTCCACTTAAAAAAGTGATACTTAATGATAAACTAAATTTGGTAAGATTTAGTAAATTTATATCTGCGTAATATGCTCCAATGATTCCACCAATAAAAGCTGGAACTAAAGTAAAGAAAGAATAAAAGATGAATTCTTTGATGAAATATAAGAATGTAATCTTACGCTGTGTTATTGGTTGTGTATTTGGTAGACCAATTATTAATCCTAAATATCCAAAAATCCTCTCTAAAAAATCATTCCCGAAAAATGCTAAGGAACCTGCGAATATACCATAAAACATTAGTCCGATATGTAGTATTTCTAAGTATTGAAAATAGCCCATATCTGCCATCATTTGTTCAGTAAATATAAGGGCTAGAAAGCCACTAATTGCGACTAAAATAGGGAAAGAATAGAATCCTCTTCCACTTGCAAAGCTAGTGTTTAATCTAATTTCTTCTTGGAGCATCCTCCACAAGATCATTTTATTCATAGTATTATTTCATGGAATAATTGTTCTAGATTTATATTTTGTTTATCCAAATCATTTAGCTCAATTACAGATTGTATTTTTCCTTCGTGTATGATTGCTGCTCTATCACATAATCGCTGGGCATTTTCTAATAGATGAGTATTTAGAAATACAGTTCCACCTTCCTTTACATATTCTACCAACCATTCTCTAACCTTTGTTTGTACAATTGGATCTAAATTAATAAAGGGCTCATCTAAAAACATTAATTCAGTTTCAGAGATGAAGGCAGCAGCCAACATAACTTTTTGTTTTTGCCCTCTTGATAAATTACGGCATACTCTCCCCTCCATGGGTTGAAGATCAAAGAAATCTATCCAATATTCTATTTTTGGTTCATCAATTTTCCTTATCGATGAGACCATTTCTAAGACTTCTCTTGGTGTAAGAAAACTAGGGGGAGACTCTTGTTCAGGTATAATCGCAATTTTTCTTTTAACTTCCATTATATTATTCTCAATATTCATTCCCAATATCTCGGCTTCACCTTTTGTAGTTCTTAATTGACCAGTTAATATTTTTAGAAGAGTAGTCTTCCCAGCCCCGTTTGGTCCCAGTAAGCCAAAGAATTCTCCTTTTTCAATTGTTAAATTCACCTCATTCAAGGCTAAAATATCCTCATATTTTTTTGATAGATTAATACATTTTACGACACTCATAATAATTTTTACTTGAACATGGACATTATCGTCTTTTTGATAAGTCCTTCATCTTTTTGATCAACCTTAGGTTCTTCTTCATCTTTTCCAAAAACACTATTTCTCAAAAGAAACATAGTTGAATTGAAACCTAAAGTATCTTTACCAATTAGTCTCACGGGCAAAGGCAGTAATTCCCAAGTCCGATCAACAAAACCTTGATATTTTGTGTCATTACTAATGTATGAGGTTCCTTTTTTACCCGCATTTTTCATTGAACTAACTATAATTTTAGTAGCTATTGAGATTACTATTGAATCTACAGCTCCTTTAGCTATTTTTCCAGCAGATGAAGCTGCATCTGAGGCGGCTTTTACAGCTCCAGTAGCTAAATCAGTAGCGCTATCTTTTGCAGCTTTAGCTTTGTCCAAAACAGTATTTCCCATATTTGAGCTTGCTTCTTTTACTTCAGTAGCTTTTTCCTCTACTTTCGTTTTTATATCTTTGAACATTTTTGAACATGACCAATTCTATTATTAAATGTGTGGTTCAGAGGTAATTGTAGCGGGGGTCGCATAGCCAGGCCAATTGCGCTGGGTTTAGGTCCCAGTCCTTAGTGGTACGAGGGTTCAAATCCCTCCCCCCGCACCATTTATATATTTCCATTACTAGGCAATTATGGCTGAAGATTCGGTTCCTGTTGGAAAAAAAAGAGTAACAAAGGGTGATAAGAAGGCTAAAAAACATTTTAGTAGATATAAAAAAGGTGGACCTAAGAAGCAAAGAGTAAAGCTATGATTGGTGGTGCTGAACTTGGAGGTACTAAATGCGTTCTTGCAGTTGGTAACTCACCTTTAGAAATATTAGATCGTTGTACGGTTCCAACTAGTGATCCCGTAAGTACTTTTGAGAAGATTCATAATTTCTTTAGTTCATACCAGCTAGATAGTTTGGGTGTTGGTTCTTTTGGTCCTATAATATTAGATAGAAAATCCGTAGATTATGGAATGATTTATTCCGAAAGTAAGAAAGGGTGGAAGGGAATAAATATATGTCAAATGTTTAAAGATAAGTTAAAGTTTGATATTGCTATTGATACTGATGTTAATGTTGCTGGTTTAGGTGAATTTCAGTATGGTGCAGGTAAATATAGTAATAATTTAGTATATTTGACTATTGGAACTGGAATAGGTGGAGGTTTACTAGTCAATGGTAAAATTCATCATGGAATTTTCCATCTAGAGATGGGACATATTCCAATGCCAAATCCGGAGTCATTTGATAGTGTTTGTAGAGTTCATGATAATTGTTGGGATGGTTTGGCCAGTGGTCCTGCATTAGAGTTAAGATATGGAATGGCTCCTTCAGATATGGTTGAATCGCACATGGGTTGGGATGAAGAAGCTAAATTAATTGCTTTAGGAGTTATTTCAATAATTGCAAATCATTCACCAGAGAAGATAATCATTGGTGGTGGCGTTATGCGGCAAAAGCACTTATATTCTAAAATTAAAAAGCATGTGCTAAATTTATGGAACGATTATACTCCGATTATCAATATTGATGACTTAATAGTCGAGCCAAAACTTGGTAATGATTCAGGAATTATAGGTTCTATGATATTGGGAAATAGTGGTTCTGCCTCGATTTGAACGGGAGTCCATAGCACTTAAGATACGGCTATTCTGCGCCAATTTTTAACAGTCAAGGAAATATACCTAGTGTGGTTAAATTACTACTTTAATCGTAAGGTAGTAATTCGTCAATCAAGTCTACGTGTGATACGAAAATCTTTCTACAGCAGTAGCGGTTTACACCTAAATCATCCATTACTTCACCTGGATTTTCGCCGTTGGCTTTTCTTTCTACGAATTTCTCATAGTGTCCGCCGATTACTTTGTTACAAGTGAAACATCTTACTGGTATTAACATTTTACTTCACCTATACGATTTCTGCCTCTTCTTACGAGCACCACGGCCCATTGGGTGTTTCGGCTCCTTGCGTCTTGTGTCATTGACCAATAAGGCACGATCATAGCTTTGGAATAGTTTTTGTAACTTTTCATCGCCAAACCATTCAACTATACCTCTCGCAATAGCGGTACGTGAAGCTTCGGCTTGACCCATTACTCCACCTCCTTGGACACTTATATTAATATCAACTTTATTTCTCTGTTTACCCGCAAGTTCTAAAGGTTCTTGAATCTTCAATCTTGCTAATTCAGGTTGATAGAATTCAACCGGTTTATTATTAATTCTAACTCTACCTTTACCTGTTCTCAATGTGGCTCTAGCGATGGCCGTTTTTCTTTTTCCACTAGTGTGTATTACTTTGACCATTAGAATTTAGCTCCTAAAATTTTAGAAACGTCTCCGAGTTTAACATATTTTGATGAATCATTCATTTTTGCATTATCTATGGTTTGAGCCTTTTCCTCTTTCAAGGATATAGGGGTCCCTACATCTACTTTTAATCGTTTAAATGCCTCACGCCCTCTTGGTTTCTGATAAGGTATCATCCCTCTTACAGCCCTCTTTAACATCAAATGCGGCATTCGAGGATAGAAGGGTCCTTTTCGAGGGTGATTTAAATTTCGTTTTTCAATATATTCTCCACATACCATTTCTTTGGTTCCTGAAATTACAGCCTCTTCAGCATTGATTACGTGTACTTCTTCACCATTCAATAAACTTTTCGCTACAGAACTAGCTAATCTACCCATAATTGATCCACTTGCATCTATTACTATCATTAACCAATCACCTTCACGTCAGTGCCTTTTGGGCTTTTTTTAATCATTTCGTTGTATGTAAAACATTTTCCACCTGCGGCTTCAACTTTTTCTTTAGCTGAATGTGTGAAACTATAAGCCGCAACAGTAATTTTTTTAGTGAGAATGCCAGTTCCCATTAGTTTTCCAGGAACAATAGCTTTTCCATTTTTATCTACATTATATTCTAATTTACTAACATTTACATTATGCCAGTTTCTTGATGATCCTTCCAATTTTAAAGCTATACTTCTCCATAACGGTGCATCATTTTCACGTGATGCTTTCTTTAAATCATCTATGGTTTTGACTAGCACGGAATTGCTTTTTCGGGTGATTTGTTTCAGAGACATTGCTAAATATTCCAAACGCAGGTTGGCGGCCAGACTGTTGTGTATATAAAATATTAGTCAGAACTGATTTTAATGTTTTGGCCGCTTATCTCTATATTACTTGAGCATAATAACTGAAGAACTTTTGGAAATATCTGATGTTCTTTAATCAATATTTTCGCAGATAAGGAGTTTTCAGTCTCTCCTTCTTCAAGATATACTGAGGCCTGCATAATAATAGGTCCAGAATCTACACCTTCATCAACAAAATGTACTGTACAACCACTTTTTTCAGCTCTAAACTTAATAGCATCTCTATGTGCATGTGGGCCCGGAAATGCAGGCAATAAGGAAGGGTGGATGTTAATTATTTTATGTTTATAAATATTTATGAAATTAGCGGTTAATATTCTCATGAATCCAGCAAGCACAATAATTTCAATATTTTTTTCCTTAAATATATCTAGTACGAATTTTTCAAAAACAGTTCTCGTCCTCCCGCTAGATTCAACTACATTATAAGGAATATTATATTCTTTAGCTATTTCAATCGCTTGAGATTCCTTCTTGTTAACAATCAGATGAGTTATTTCAACGTCAGGTAAGTTTCCATTTTGTTTTTCTTTTAAGATGGCTTGGAAATTACTCCCTCTTCCTGATGCCATTACTCCGACCTTCATAGTTTGTCCAAGAACTTGTGTATTTTAATTTTTCTTTTTATTATATTTAGCTAAAATTCCATTTCCTATTTGTTTAACGCTTCTTAGTTTAAGATTTAATATTGATTTTTCATTTTGGAATCCATTTCCACCAGCAATAGTTGGTGTTTTCACTCCACCAATGATAATACTTGAAAAGAATACATTGTACTCATCGAAAAGTTTTTCTTTGAGAAAAGACCACATAACCGTTTCTCCCCCTTCCACAAGTATTTTCTTAACTCCTCTTTCACCCAGAATGCTTAATAATTGTGTTAGATCTATTTTTTTATTTCCACATTCTAATATTTCGGTTTCTCCTAAATTTTTTTCTTTATGATTCTTACCGACTGCCACAATGGTTTTATTTTCTCCTCTTAAAACCTTTGAATCAGTAGGGATCCTACAATGAGTGTCTAAAATTATTCGAATAGGTTTTGCTTTAGTATTATTTCTAACTGTTAGAGATGGGTTGTCTTCAAGTATAGTGCCTATTCCTACAATAATGGCATCACATTCAGATCTTAGTTCATGAACTCTTTCGAAGTCCTCATTGTTGGATATGGCTAATTGTTTTCTATTTGGTAAAGATATTTTGCCATCTGCAGATGCTGCACAATTTAAGATAACTTTTGGCCTCACAAAATTTCTATTAGGAGCCTATTAAAATATAATGGGTATATACTCATTTTTGAGTATCTAGTATTTTTCATCTTTATTAGGGAATTTTTTATCTTTAACATCCTTTGCATAATTTTGTATTGCTGTATTTATTTCTTCAAATAAGTTGAGATATCTTCGCAAAAAGCGAGGATTAAACTCGTGAGTCATTCCTAACATGTCGTGTAAAACTAATACTTGTCCATCAACATCAACGCCGGCACCTATACCGATAACGGGAATATTTAGTTTATTCGTTACTTTTTTAGCAAGTTTTGCGGGGATTTTTTCTAGTACGATTGAAAAACATCCTGCTTCTTCTAGAATTAGGGAATCTTCTAATAATTTCTTTGCTTCTGCATTCTCTTTAGCTCTTACAGTGTATGTTCCAAATTTATATATTGATTGCGGAGTTAATCCAAGATGTCCCATCACAGGAATTCCAGCTGTAAGTATCCTTTGAACTGATTCTATTATTTCACTACCTCCTTCTAACTTTACTGCATGAGCTCCAGATTCTTTCATAATTCTTATAGAAGACTCGAGAGCGACTCTAGAATCTCCTTGATAAGATCCAAAGGGTAAATCTACAATAACCAATGATCTCTTTGCAGCTCTTACTACTGAAGACGCATGATAAATCATGTTATCTAATGTAATAGGAAGTGTTGTCTCATGCCCTGCCATAACGTTTGAAGCCGAGTCTCCAACTAAGATAACATCTATGCCTGCATTATCTACTATTTTTGCGAGTGTATAATCATATGAGGTAAGCATAGTTATTTTTTCATTATTATTCTTCATTTCTTGAAGAACATTTGTTGTCACTCTTTTGTAATCTAAGCTCATTATTCACCTTTTTCAGGACTTTAGCAGAAAGATAGGTGTAGTTATGGTTTGGCATATTTTTTTTAGATATATTTTGGACATTATCCGAACTCTTTTAATAGGGTTAGACAAAAGGGTATTCGTGCTGGGACACGAGTACATCCCTATAGGGATTTTTGCGCTTATTGCGCTATCATTTCCTATAATGACATTTTTTATCGGAAGGTTCTTCCGTCCACATAATGATAATGCTCTCAAAAATTCTACTTATGAGTGTGGAGAAGTTCCTATGGGGGAAGCTCACATTCAATTTCACTTTCAATATTACATGTTTGCAATTTTATTTTTAGTATTTGATTTAGTGGTGGTATTTTTGATTCTTTGGGTACAAGTATATCTTCAGTTGGCAATTGCTGCAAAGATAGTAATGATGTTATTTTTACTTTTAACTCTATTGGGGTTGTGGTATGCTTTCAAGAAGGAGGATGTCATCTGGATATGAGCTCAAAAAAAGTAAGAGGTAATCCAAATCTTAGAAGAGGTGTTGGTTCTAAAACAACAGATTCTGATAAGATAATGGAAGATCCTCCTGCCGGTGATTGGTTGGCTTTGAGATCAGATCAGCTTTTGGAATGGATTGATAATTCAGTATATAATGTAGCTGAATTTACAGGCATGCGAGAGGTTGTAGATAGGATTACTAGGCCAATTTTTAATTTTGCCCAACGATTATCTCCTCATCCTTTACATTTTGGAATTATGTGTTGTGCAATTGAAATGGGACAAGCTTCAGCTCCGGATCATGATATTGACAGGCTTGGTTTGGTTTATCGTTCATCACCGCGTCAGTGTGATGTTTTGATAGTAAATGGTCCTGTTTGTGAAAAACTCAGGCCAAAACTAAAGACGTTGTATGAACAAATGCCAGAACCAAAATGGGTTATTGCAATGGGTGAATGTGCAATTTCAGGTGGTCCTTATTGGGATTCTTATTCAGTTGTTGCTGGAGCCGATACATTTATGCCAGTTGATGTTTACATTCCAGGTTGTCCAGTCCGCCCAGAGGCTTTGATGCATGGATTTTTAACTTTACAGAAGAAGATTAGGGCCAAAGAGCCAGGTATGTTCCTGAGGCGTTAATATGAACATTGATGAATTTATGCAACAACTGTCATCTTCTAAAGGAGTTTCTAATATCTCTAAGATAAGAAAGAATACCGTTAAATTAGATTTGACCAAAGAGGAGTCTCTAGATTTTTTTGTTAGTATAAAATCCGAATTTGAACATTGTTCATTGATTAGTGCTATAGATAATCAACCAGACTTTGAATTAGTCTATCATTTTTCTTGCATGAACCAATCAATTGTTGTTGATGATAGTAATTGTGCAGTCATGTTAGAAGCTCACATATATCTCAAGAGAGAGGCACCTAGTGTAGATTCAATTGCAAATATATGGTTTGGAGCTGATTGGCATGAGCGAGAGGCCTTTGATTTAATGGGAATTTACTTTATTGGGCATCCTGATTTGCGTAGGGTTCTTTTACCAGAAGGGTTTGCAGGCCATCCACTCAGAAAAGATTATGTGTATGAAATACACGAGGAGGAGTGGTAATGGCTGAAATGTGGATTAGTATGGGTCCTCAACATCCTATGACTCATGGTCTTTGGACGCTTAAAGTAAAAGTGGATGGTGAAACAATCGTTGATGCCGATCCAGAATTAGGTTATCTTCATCGCTCAGTTGAGAAGATGGGGGAACGAAGAAAATACTTTATGAATACCACATTAACTGATAGACTATGTTATGCAAGTTCAACTACTTGGACACATTGTTACACTCATACAGTTGAAGAATTAATGGAAGTTGAAGTTCCAGTCCGTGCACAATATATTCGCACAATAATGTTAGAATTGCAGAGACTAGCGTCACATCTAATGTGGGCTGGAGCTTACATGCCCGATTTGGGGCATATTACGGGTGCACTTTATTTCTGGAGAGACAGAGAGCTTTTCCTTAATTTATTAGAACTACCAAGTGGCAGTCGTTTACTTTATAATTTTATTAGAATAGGTGGAGTTAAGAGAGACTTACCTAATGGTTTTGAAGAAAAAACCGAAAGAATACTTAAGTTATTTGAGCAAAGACTTGATGAGTATTCGGATCTCTTTGAAAATTCAAAAATATTCAGAATGCGTACAGATGACGTTGGTAAATTTACAGCTGAACAAGCAAAGAATTTTGGAATTACTGGGCCCAACTTGAGAGGTTGCGGCACTAAGTTTGATTTGAGAAAGCATGATACTTATGAAATATATGAGGAAATTGATTGGGATATTTCGACTAGAGAGGCAGGTCCTGGTTATAGTGATTGTTTCAGCCGTTATATGGTTCGAATAGATGAAATGAAGGAATCAGTTCGTATTATTCGTGATTGTTTTAAGAAAATGCCAGCAGGCGCTACATTGGCTTCTCGGATTCCAGTTAGAGCTCATGGTGAGGCTTTCCGTAGAACTGAAGATTCAAGAGGTGAAGCAATGATGTATGTAGTTGGAGATGGTTCAGATAGGCCTTATAGGTGGAAAATCAAGAGCCCTATGTTCACTACAATGTCAGCTTGTCCACATTATCTTAAAGGCTACAAATTAGCAGATATTCCGGCAATAATGGGTAGTATTGATATTTGTATAGGGGAGACTGATAAGTGAGTTTATTTACTGCGTGTCGGTCAATGGCGGAATGGACTGCCGAATATCTTCTAATACCTATTTTTAATTTTCAAGCAGGTTTATTTCCGCCATTTAGTAACCCTGCGGGTTCTGTCGCAGATTGGTTAGGGACGGATGGTGGGCTAGATACTTTAGCTTGGACATATGCTGTGAATATAGCTTTTATGGTTGGTATGACTAATCTAATTTTAGTTATTCATTTGGAAAGAAAAATTGCAGCCCGTATACAAGATCGTAGAGGGCCAATGTTATCTTTAAGATCATTAAGAGAATTAAAAGAAGATTTAGCGGGAGAAGCTCCTACTTGGAAATTTAAGGATAATTATAGTGGAATTGGAATTATACAAAATCTGGTTGATGGGATTAAAGCAATCACAAAGGAATTAATTGTACCTACTAAAGCCGATCGTTTTTTGTTTACAATGGGTCCTATAATATTTATTTCATCTTCAGTGTTTTTATTAGTGTTATTTCCGTTATCTGATAGATTTGCAGCTTCTTCAGCTCCTGCAGGCTTAATGGTAATTATGGCTGCTTTTTCTATAGCGCCTATTGGAGTATTAACCTCCGGTTGGGCATCTAATAATAAATATTCAATGATTGGAGGAATGAGGTCGGCAGCTCAATTAATGGCTTATGAGATTCCGCTTTTATTGAGTATGGCTGGAGTCTTTCTTCTAGCTGGTTCTTTTGATCCTGTCACTATTGTAGAACAACAGCAGGAAGGCACTTGGTTGTTTGGTCTACCTATGTGGAATATTATTCCTCAATTTATAGGCTTTATTGTTTTTATGATTTGTATTCTTGCTGAAGTAGAGAGAGTTCCATTTGATTTACCTGAAGCTGAAGCTGAATTAGTAGAAGGCTGGACTACGGAATATAGCGGAATTAGATATATGTTATTCCTTGCAGCTGAATATATACGTGGTTTTGCGGGTGCTGCAGTAGCTACAATCTTGTTTTTAGGGGGTTGGGCCGGTCCTTGGCCAGTTCCACCTGAGATTTGGTTTTTGATAAAAGTATATTTGATTATAATATTTTGGATATTTATTCGATGGTCAGTTCCAAGAATACGCACAGATCAAATTCTTGAGCTTGGTTGGAAAAAGTTATTACCTTTATCATTAATTAATATTTTGATTGTAATATTGATGGTAGAGATATATCCTTATTTTTCAAATATAATTACATTACCGGAGGTATTCTAATATGAGTAACGAAAGAGAACCCGGTTTAATGGATATTTTTGTGAATCCAATGAAGGTTACGCTAAAACAGTTTTTCAAATCAACGTTTGGTAAACCTACAACGGTGATGTATCCTCTTGAAAGAAGAGATCCGCCTCCAACCTATAGAGGTATGAATGCAGTAATTTGGGATTTATGTATTGGTTGTGGTATTTGTGGTGAAGTATGTCCTAATAAGTGTCTTAAGATGAAACCTGAAGATTTATCAGAACAAGAAAAAGATAGAGCTTGGTATGGTTCTCATTTAGCAAAGAGAAAGAGTAAAGCTGAAAGACCTGCTATAAATTTTGGACATTGTATGTTTTGTGGTTTCTGTGAAGATTATTGCCCTACTGGAGCCATGACTATGACTGATTTCTATGAGTTAGCAGATACTAACCGTGAAGGTTTAATTTATCCTGCAAGATCTATGAAAGTAGAATTAGAGGACTTACCTCAATTACCTCTCACAAATTACATGATGGAATCTCCAGTTCTTGATGCAGACCCTTGTATTGGATGCAGTAAGTGTGTCGATAATTGTCCAACAAATTGTATCATCATGGATTTAGGGCCTCAGAATAAAACAATGAAAAGTGGAAAGACTCGTAATGTCGAGAATCCATATTTCGATTACACTATTTGTATCGGGTGTTCAACTTGTGTCAAGGTCTGTCCTGCTGATTGTCTGCACATGGAACCAATAAGCAACTCAAGTTCCAGTGGGTTAATTCCAGACGAAACTTCGCAGGAGGCTTAATTTTTGGATTTAGTTTTGTTGATTTTTTGGTTTTTAGCGTCATTAATTCTTGCTTCGGCTTGGGCAGTTGTTAATGGTAATGATATCGTTCACTCGGTTGTATGGTTGGCTACAGTTTTTCTTTTGACTGCATGTTTGTTTATTATTGCTGATGCTGAATTTTTAGCAGTTATACAAGTACTCGTTTATGTTGGTGCTATATCGGTAGTGATTATTTTTGGAATTATGTTAACTAAGAGAACATTAAAAGGAGGTGAAGATGTCTAGTAGAAGTATAATATGGGTTAGAGATGCTTTAGTAATTACGTTTTCATTCTACGTGGTAGTTTCTCTTGCCTTAGCTCCTTGGAATAATTTAGCAATTGAATCTGAAAATTCAAACAGTTGTAACTATGGATGCGCTCCCTCTCCAATTTTCCCTGAGAATGGCTATTATCATTACAGCGATTCTGTTGAATTTGAATGGGTTCCGGTTTCAGTAGGTTATAGGCACATTGTATTGAACAGTGATGGAGAATTGATGTATGAAGTGAACATTACTGCTAATGAATCTCAAACACCAAGATTGCCTTCAGGTAACTACACTTCTAATGTTTATTATATTGGAATGTCTGGAAGCTCATTAGGAGATGGAATAGAGGAAATGCCTTTATTGTTTACAGAGGTACACACTACTGATACGGCTTCTAAACTTTTAGTAAATTGGCCCATAGTAACAGTAACATATACTTTGATAATAAATTTAAATGAGCAAATAAGTACCGATAAATATGACGCAGTTTCTCTAGATTCATTCTCTTTAGTTCTTCAAGTAGAAAATTTAGAGGATACAAAATATACTTATTCTGAGTTCATTAGAGGAGAAACTTATTCGTGGACGGTTTATGCAGTTGATTCAGAAGGATTTACTTCAGAATATTCTGAAGTTAGATCTGTAAATATAGACACTACTAAATTTTTGGCTTTTGAGTTATTTAATGATTGGGAAGTCCCATTTATTTTACTAGGTGTTCTAATGGTTATTGCATTACAAGCTGGTGTTTTCTTAGCTAGGGAGGAGAAAGATGATTGATCCTATTAATTTTGTAGTTTTTTCTTCAATATTGCTATTAATTGGAGCTTATGGTGTTATTCGTAATAAGAATGCGATTGTTGTTTTAATGTCTGTAGAAATAATGTTAACTGCCGCAAACATAAATTTTGTAGCCTTTTCAACTTTTTACAATGTTTTATCTGGTCAGATAGTTGTTCTTTTTGTAACGACAATTGCAGCAGCTGAGGTGGCTATTGGTTTAGCTATATTATTGAGTTTGTTTAAGCAAAGAGACACGATTGAGTTAGATTTACTCAATAGGTTGAGGTGGTAATATTAGTAGTAAGGATAGTAAGTCAGATTCTGATATTATTGCAGTAGTTTTAGGAAGTATTCTTTTTGCTTTATTATTACTTTATGTTTTCACAAACCAATTATCTGCAGATTTTGTAAGTGTAGCTTGGATGATACCTGTATTTCCTATAATTTCATTTGCCTTGATTATCTTATTTGGAATGTATGATCCAAGAAGAGGAGGTTTGTTTGCTTTAATTGGTGTTGGACTTTCTTCAGTATTTTCTATGGCTGTTGTTTATGAGGTTCTTTTCCAAGATTCTTTACATGGTGGATTTATTGAGTCTACTAGAACTTGGTTTGGAGGTGAAACATATTCATTTGAGTTTGGTACATATATCGATAGTTTGGCTGCAATTTTACTCTTAGTAGTTGGTTTTGTTTCATATTTAGTTGTATTATTTTCTATAAGCTATATGCATGAAGAAGGAGATAGACAAGTTAGATACTTTGGAGAGATATGTTTATTTGTTGGTGTAATGCTTGGTTTGGTTATTGCGAATTCATTTTTATTGTTGTTTATTTTCTGGGAATTGGTTGGAGTTTGTTCTTATTTATTGATTGGATTCTGGTATGAAAAACCGTCTGCAGCATCAGCTGCAAAAAAGGCTTTTCTGGTAACACGTGTTGGAGATGTATTCTTACTTTTAGGTTTAGTTATTCTTTTCAATACTTTTGGTACGCTTAGATATTCGGAATTATTTAGTGATCCTGAATTATTAGCTGCTAATGCAACTGAGGTAAAGTGGGCAACACTTTGTTTGTTCGGTGGAGCTGTAGGTAAATCTGCTCAGTTTCCCTTACATGTTTGGCTTCCAGATGCTATGGAGGGGCCAACCACAGTTTCAGCCTTGATACATGCTGCAACTATGGTAAAAGCAGGTGTTTTCTTAGTTGCTAGAGCTTATCCACTGATTGTTCATAGTCCCGATACTGCAATTTATATTGCAGTTACTGGTGGTGTAACTGCTTTCATTGCTGCAAGCATGGCAATGGTTATGAATGATATTAAGAGAGTATTAGCTTATTCCACAATTTCTCAGTTAGGTTATATGTTTTTAGCACTTGGAACTGGTGCATGGGCGTTTTGGCATGCAGCTGAAGCTGGTTTAGAGATTCATCACGTTCAAGGATATACTGCGGGGTTATTCCATTTAATGAATCATGCTTTTTTCAAGGCTTTACTTTTCCTTGGTGCTGGCGCAGTTATACATTCAGTACATACTCAGGATATGAGAGAGATGGGTGGTTTGAGGAAATCTATGCCAATTACTTCTTTGACTATGGGTCTTGGGGTACTGTCTATTGCCGGCGTTCCTTTCTTTTCAGGTTTCTGGTCTAAGGATGAAATATTAGAAGCAGTTCATCGTAATGGTGAAGTTGAAGGTATTTTTGGAATCTTGTGGTGGCTTGCTTTACTGACTGCTGCTATGACTGCCTTTTACATGACAAGGCTTTGGATGATGACTTTTAGTGGTCCTGATACTCGGAAAATTAGTGAAATGAAACCATCTAAAGACCATGAAGGCACTGGTAACTGGGAATTATCTAAGAAAGAAGTCAAGATTCATGCTCATGAGGCTCCATTAGTAATGACAATACCTCTTATGCTCTTAGCTTTTATGGCTGTTTTCTCAGGATTTTTATTATTTATTGGTGAAGGTTTTGGTTCAAGAATATATTTTGGTCATCATGAAAGTACAGAAGGGCCAATACAGTGGGAAATTATTGATCATATTCTTTCCTCCTCTTTAACTTATTTATCAGTAATTGTTGGTCTTAGTGGTGTTACTCTAGGATATTTATTTTACAAACGTGGAAGCGATGGTAAATCTATACTTTCGACATCTTTTATTTCAGATAATATTGTCTTTGGACCTCTTCATATTTTCTTGTCCAATAGAATGTATATGGCTAAATTATTCGATTGGTTTGGAATGAGGACTTGGGATACTTTTGCGCAAGCATGTGATTGGTTTGATAGGAATATAGTTGATGGATTAGTAAATGCAACTGCAAGCATTACACAGTTCTTTAGCAATGAAGTTAGAAAGTTAAATTCAGGTTTTACTGGACATTATGCTTCTCTTACCGTAGGTGGGCTGGGGGCTATAGTTCTGATTACTCGAATAGTCATGCCAATTATGGGGTGGTCAATTTGAATAAGTTTTTAGGGTTTTTTATGTTATTTGCTATGTTGGTTCTGTTTTCAGGTAATGTTGAAGCTGAAAACCATACTGTAACAGTTACTCAATCAGATGATTTCACTTCCTATTTTTTTGATCCAAATGTTTTGGAAGTTGAAGTTGGTGATAATGTCTTATTTGTGTGGGGCAATGGATCTCATAATGTTGCACAAGTCTCAGATTCTGAATCTAATAATTATGAATCTGGTTTCTATTCAGGTAATCCTCAAGTTGGCGGTAATTGGCCGCTTCCTGCTGATTTTACAGCACAGGATGGGACTTTGTATTATGTTTGTGAACCTCACGCTACGATGAATATGCGTGGCTCAATAATAGTTGGTTCAGGTTCATTACCACTTCCTGAAATATCGATGGAGTTTAGTGATTTTCCTTGGCTATCTTATCTTTTAGTATTTCCTATTATCGGGGCCCTTTGGTCTATTAGTTTCGGGAATACACCTAATGCCCCTAGATTGATTGCTTTGTTCACTACTTTGTTTACATTAATTATATCTTTAATTGTTTTTATGAAGACCGGTTCTAAATCAGGTTATAGTTTGATGGAGGAATATGAATGGGCACCGAATCTTGGCATTTCAGTGTTACTTGGTGTTGATGGCTTAAGTTCTCCACTTATTTTATTAACTGGAATAATAGGACCATTAACAGTTATTTTTGCTTGGGAAGAAAAAGAGAGACCTGGACTTTTCTTTAGTTTGCTTTTAATTATGCAAACTGCACTTTATGGCGTGTTTGTTACACTTGATTATTTTGTATTTTATATCTTCTGGGAAATTGTTCTTATACCTATGTTTTTCTTAATTGCAATATGGGGTGGAGATGATCGGAGATATGCTTCTATTAAATTTTTCATATACACTTTTACAGCTTCAGTAATAATGTTGGTAGGTTTCATGGCCTTATACTTTGAGTCTGGGGCAAATTCTTTTTCTATGATTGATATTGCAAATAGTAGTAGAGAATTATCCATAAATAATGAGGCTTTTTCAGAAAATTTCCAAATTTGGGTTTTTGCTGCTTTATTCATTGGTTTCGCAGTTAAGATACCTTCATTCCCATGGCATACTTGGTTGCCAGATGCGCATGTTCAAGCCCCAACTGCTGGTTCTATCTTATTGGCCGGTGTTATGCTTAAGATGGGGCTTTATGGATTAATAAGAGCTGCATTACCCGTATTACCGCTAGGTGCAGTCTATTTTGTTCCAGTTATGGTGGCTTTAGCCATTATATCTATCTTATACGGCGCAGTTTTGAGTTTAGGACAAACTGATTTGAAGAAGTTAGTAGCTTATTCCAGTGTTTCCCATATGGGCGTTGCATTACTTGGTGTTGCAACAATGACTGAGTTAGGTTTAGCTGGAGCTGTTTTCATGATGTTTGCTCATGGTATTCTAAGTCCTGCAATGTTTATGATTGCTGGGGTTTTACTTCATCAAGTGGGAACAAGAGAAATACCTAAACTCGGGGGATTAGCAAGGCACCAACCAAAAACTACCGGTATTTTTGTTGTGATTTTTATGGGTAGCCTTGGTTTGCCTGGAATGGCTGTTTTTGTAGCTGAATTGGCTGTTTTCATAGCTTTCTTTCAATCTCATGGTTATTGGTTATTATTGCCTATATTTGGTATGGTTATAACTGCCGGTTATCATCTTTGGGCACTTCAAAGGGCAATTTTTGGAACGGATAGTGAAGAAATAGAAATGAGTAAGGTTCATGAAGCTCCATGGTATGAATTATATCCTATGTTTACAATAATAATTATCGCAGCAATATTCGGTATTTTTCCACATTATTTGATGGATCCAATTAATACAGCTTGTTATGATATTTTGATATTTATGGGAGTACTCTAATGGAACCATCTAATTTGTTTTTGCCAGAAATAATACTTGTCGCTAGCATAATGACTATACCTGGTTTGTACATGTTAACAGAAACTAAGAAATCTTTCGCTTTATGCTCTAATTTGACACTTACTAGTATTCTGTTATTCCTTATTGTTTCATGGTTTAATCCAGAGGTTCTATCTATGGATAGAGAAGTTTCAATGTTTTTGTTGTATGGACATTTTAAGATAGATATTTTCTCTCAAATATTTAAAATTATTTTTGTTCTTGTAGCTCTTACAGTTTCATTGATAAGCAGTTCGTATTTTGATGAAGATGAACCACATCAAGCTGAGTACTACACACTTTTATTGTCAAGTACTTTAGGGATGTTAATCGTAGCTTCAGCTAATGATTTTTTAACTCTTTTTTTGGGTATTGAGATTTCAGCGTTTAGCAGTTATGCTTTAGTGGCTTTTAGAAAACAAGATGACAAATCTGCTGAAGCTGGTGCAAAATATTTATTGATTGGTGCTTTTTCTTCAGCTTTGACACTTTATGGAATATCTTTACTTTATGCAGTTACAGGATCATTAACATTTGATGGAGTTCATGCATTTATTGATGGATTATCTCAAGGTGTAATAACGGGTAATTTCAATGAGGTTATTTTCATATCAAGTTTATTCATACTTGCTGGTTTAGGTTTCAAGATAGCAGTAGTTCCTTTCCATGCTTGGGCTCCTGATGTTTATCAAGGTGCTCCAACACCCGTAACAACATTATTGGCGGCAGCAAGTAAAGCAATGGGATTCATTGCAATATTTAGGGTATTTTCGTTTACTCTTGAGTCAGTATCTGAAGAGTGGAAATTAGTTTTGGGACTTGTTGCACTCGCTTCTATGACTCTTGGTAATTTGGCAGCAATATCACAGGAAGATATAGGTCGTATGTTAGCTTATTCTTCTATTGCTCAAGCAGGATATATTATGATTGCAATTCCAGCAATGACGGATGATGCAATGTCTGGTGCTATTGCTCATACTTTGATTCATGCATTTATGAAAGGTGGAGCATTTGTGGTAGTGGCTGGATTGGGTGCCGTTGGTTTAGGTTATAGCTTAGACTCTTACAAAGGTTTAGCTCAGCGTTCACAGTTGCTAGCTCTTTCTATGACTGTTTGTCTTCTTTCATTGGTAGGTATTCCTCCGTTTGCAGGTTTCATTAGTAAATTCCTATTATTTTATGGTACACTTCAAGCAGGTTTATCTGGCGAAACTTGGATTATAGCTTTGGTAATTGCAGGTGTTCTTAATTCAGCATTATCATTGTACTATTATCTCAAAATAATAAGATACATGTATCTTTATGAGCCCGTCGAAGCTAAAGAGGTTGTATTTCCTAGTTCGATAAGATATATTTCATTAATGACTATATTATTATTGGGAATTATTTTCCCATTATATTGGCAATCTCTCTTTGAAATATGTAAGGAGGCTGCAATAGCCTTAATGGGATGATTGATAAAAAAAGTGTAAATTATTTACAGTTTAACAATTTGTGGGAAGGTATTACTCCTAAAGGGAAAAACCATTCTAAGAAGGACACTTTTAGATCTCGAATGAAGAATTCTTGTCAACAAGAAGGTTTAGAATTTAGTAAAGTCAATTCATATTATATATTTTCAGGAGAAAGTAAAAAGTTAGATTCAGATACAATTATGAAGGGAGATGTCAAAGTATCTAAGCCTCCAAGGCGACATTTGAGAAAATTTTAATTCGTATCTGTACTAATTAATTCATTAGCGAAGGCAAGGGGTACTTTTTGAAGAAGGATTCTATATTTTGATTCAGGGACTTCTGTCAGGAATCGTTGTGACATGTCTTGCCATGGCTTAACTAGTTCTTCAAAAATAGTTTGAGCATGTTTTATTTCAATAGTTTGTATTAATGGTTCCGAATTGCCGTTTAAAGTAAATTCATCTATTACTTCTTTATACTCAGAATAGCGGCTTAATCTGGTAACTGGAAGCGTTGGTATTTTAAGAGCTAAATCACCAACTGCTGTTTTTGTTATCAATGAATTCAATAAATCTAAAAAGTCATCCGTTATTTGATATATTATTCCTACACATTCACCATATTTGTACATGTCTGAAGCGAGATTAGTTCTTGGAGAGACCAAAGCACCTAATTCAGCAGCGGTACTGTAGAGTGCTCCAGTTTTTCTTTTAATTCGATGTAAATAAACTGATTCACTGTAATTTTCTTTATCTGTAAAGTCTGCAATAGCTCCTTCAGATAAATTTCTAACACACCTTGCTAAAGATTTTCCAGTTTCAATAGATATTGCTCCATGAAGTGATCCTGTAGCAGCCATCAAATCAGCAACTAGTACTGCAGTTCTTGATCCTAATTCATTCCACAAAGATGGTGCTGCTCTTCGAAATTTATCTCCATCAATCCAATCATCATGTATTAGAGCTCCACTGTGTATTAATTCCAGTGCCATCCCACATTCGAATGCTAAATGTGTGTCTCCTCCTAATGAATCTGAAACCAGTTTACATAGGACGGGTCTGAGTTTTTTCCCACCATTTAATCCTGATTCTAGTAGAGACGCTATCTCTTGTGGTTCTTTCGATAATTCACTATTAATGTGATTTTCAAATTCATTTTTAACTTTATTATAGTAAACACTTAAGTCATCTAATACCTCATCTTTGTGCAATTTCCGAAGTTTGTTATTGTTATTTTGTATTAAATCTTTCATATGTACATACCCAGAATCAGTAATGTTCCAGTTATAGAATGTATCCCTATAGTTCCCCAGTTAGCTCCAGCTAGTTCCCTTGTATCAAACTTTGTCATAACTTGATATGAATAGTATAATGCTATAGGCAGTCCTAATAATCCAAGAAGTGCTCCTTTTTCAACTATTTGATAATGAAATAGTAAGTAAATTGATGTAAATGCAGATATCATTAAAATTAGGTAGCCCCAACTTGATCGTTTCAATCCTAGCATAACTACTAAGTGGTTTTTACCTGCAATTTTATCTGATGCTCTATCAGGAAATTGATTAATCCACAATATTGCAGTTGTCAATATGCCAAATGGGATACCAAAGTAGAAGGCTTCCCAACTGTGTATTCCTGTCAAGGCAAAAACAGATCCCATGGTCATTAAAGGTCCATAATTCAAGCCAATTAAAAGTTCACCAATTCCATTTTTTGCTACTAATCGTAGAGGATATCCTGTATAAAAATAAGCTGAAAATGCTCCAGCGAGTCCATAGTATAATAATTCAAACTTATTTTCATCAATAGTAGTCATTATCCCTAAACCTAAAAGTCCTGAGAGGAAAAGAAATATTGTTGCTAATTTGAATAGTTGTTTTTCAGTAATTAGGCCTAGCTCAATGGCCCTACTACCTCCTGATAATTGTAGGAAATAATCATTATTCAATTGATCAGTACCACTTTCCCAGTCAAAATAGTCATTGTAAGTATTTGCAGCTAGATGTAAGAAAGAACCACCTAGAAAAATTAGTGTGAAAGTGTACCAATTAAAATCGGTTATAACTTCACTTTTGATGCCCCAAACAATACTCGCTATAATCGGAATCCATGTTGCACTTAGAAAGGGTAGTCTTGTTATTGCTATAATAGATATAAATTTTGTTAATAATGTAGTTTCAGGCATTGCATCTGCAGGAGATACATCTGCTAACTCAGTAGTTCTGCCACAATATCCGATATGCTTCCCATCTTTCACTGTTGCAGTAAGTGTTATTTTAGCTGCAAATTCGCTTCCATCTTTTCTAACGAAGACGGTTTCAGTGTTATGTCCTTTTTTATTTTCTCGAGCATTTTTCAACCAGTTTTCAATGTGCCCTAGTACAACCATTCCTGGTGAGAAAAGGGAAACTCTTTTTTTACCAATAAGTTCATCTGCGGAATAACCAAATAATTTTTCTGCATTCTCGTTGAAAGTTTCAATACGCCCTTCAACATCACAAGTAATTACACTAACTATTTTATCGCTTTCAGCCATAGATATAACCAATATTTTTCTCCATATGTAGTAGTATATAAAAGATACCTACAATGTCTAACTTCAGGTATTAATAACTCACTTTTTTAAGTGGTTGTATATAATCAATTTCACCTTCTTTAAGAGAATTAATTGCAGCTCTTGCGCCAGTTAAAGTTGTTATGAAAGGTATACCTAATTCTACAGCGAGCCTCCTCATTTGAGCACCATCTGTTGCAGCTCTTCTTCCTGTTGGTAAATTTATGATTAAATCTACATCTTCTTTTCGCATAATTGAGAGTATATCTGGCTGTTTTCTATCAGATATACGCCATATGACTTTACTATTCAATCCACACTTTCTAAGAGATGCAGCAGTTCCTTTTGTAGCTATTAGATCAAAACCATGTGTTACTAAATCTTTAGCTATGTCTTCAAAGTCTAATTTTAATTTGTTGGAAATAGACAAAAACACAGTACCTTTAGTTGGCAGGCTCTTGTTTCCTCCTTTCATAGCTTTTAGGTATGCTGTTCCAAAGTTAGGCCCATGCCCCATAGCTTCACCGGTTGATTTCATTTCAGGACCAAGTACTGTATCTAATCCGGTGAGTTTTAGCCAAGAAAAGGTTGGTACTTTCACGGAGGCTCCTTTCATAGGAATTGTTTTTGGTATTTTATCCAATTTTTCACCAAGCATTGCGTTGACTGCAATTCTTGCCATAGGATATCCAGTAGACTTACTGACAAATGGCAATGTTCTACTTGCCCTAGGATTTACTTCTAAAAGATAAATAATATCCTCTTTAATTGCTAATTGTAAATTTGCGGCACCAATTATATTAAATATTATTGCAACTTTGCGAGAGATATCTTCTACATCTTCTATATTTTTCTTAGAAAGAGATTGTGTAGGCATAACACAAGCACTGTCTCCAGAATGAACTCCTGCCATTTCAATTTGCTCCATAATTGCACCAATAACAACATTCTTTCCATCAGATACTAAATCAATATCGAGCTCGATTGCACCTTCGAGGAATTTATCGACTAATACTGGTTTTTCTGGTGAGGCGTGAGCTTCTAGTCTTAAATATTGGTTTAATTGTTCTAAATTATGAACAATTTCCATTCCTCTACCTCCTAGTACGAATGAAGGTCTAACTAGGACCGGAAATCCTATTTCTTTTGAATATTGAATAACTTCTTCTGAACTTTTTGCAGCGCCCCATTCTGGCATAACAATACCTGCCTTTTCCATAAGGTCACCACATTTCCCACGATCTTCTGCCAAATCCATGTCTTTTACCTTCGTCCCTAATATTTTTGTTGGAAGTTTTTCCTTACGTATATACTCCTCTATGTCGGATGCTAAATTAACTGCAGTCTGACCACCAAGTTGAAGAATTATTCCATACGGTCGTTCCAAATCTAATATCTCAAATATAGATTCATTGTCTAATGGTTCAAAATATAGCCTGTCTGAAGCATCAAAATCAGTGGATACTGTTTCAGGATTATTATTCACTACAACTGCTTCATAACCTGCATTTCTTGCAGCCTGAACGCCATGAACTGTGGAATAATCAAATTCTATGCCTTGGCCTATTCTAATAGGACCCGAACCAAGTATAACTATACTTTTTCCAATATCAATATTAATTGGTTTATCAGCATAGGTTGAATAAAAGTAAGGAGTTTTTGCTTCGAATTCCCCTGCACAGGTATCAACAATCAAGAAACTACTCTTTAGTTTATTTTTTTTCCTTTGATTTCTTATTTCTTCTTGAGAAATATTTGTTAAATAAGCGATTTGCTTATCTCCGAACCCATTTTTCTTTGCTTTGAGTAATAAGTTATCCTCTAATTCATTTTCACATTCCGATAATTCTATTTCGAGTTTAACTAGTTTCGCAATTCGATCTATAAAGAATGGATGAAATTCAGATATCTCACATGTTCTTTCGATATTCTTTTGCGTTGCTTTATTCTTTCTAAGATATGCCCATATCGCTAACAAGCGTTGATCATTTGGGATGCGGATTTTATTCTCTAATTCTCTTTGACTCCAATCTACTTCCTCAGGATATCCTACACCCTGTCCAATTGATCTCCATGCTTTCATTAGAGATTCTTCAAAACTTCTACCAATAGACATAGTCTCTCCGGTTGATTTCATTTGCGTGCCCAATTCTCTATCTGCTAATTTGAACTTGTCAAATGGCCATCTTGGTATCTTAGTAACTATGTAATCAATAGACGGTTCGAAAGCTGCACTTGTATTTCCAGTAACTCGATTTGATAATTCATGTAACATGTTTCCTAGAGATAGCATTGTAGAAATTCGAGCTATTGGTATACCTGTAGCTTTTGAGGCTAAAGCTGAGGATCTGGAAACTCGAGGATTAACTTCGATTAGAATGTAATCTTGTGTTTTAGAATGAAAAGCAAATTGGACATTACATCCACCCACGATTCCTAAACTTTTAACAACTTTTAGAGCTGATGTTCTCAATTTCTGGTAGGCAGCTTCAGGTAAAGTTAGTGCTGGGGCGACAACTATTGATTCGCCAGTATGTACTCCCATGGGATCTAGATTTTCCATTGAACAAACTACTATTGCATTATCATCTATGTCTCTTAAAACTTCAAACTCAAATTCAAGCCAACCCAATATTGATTCTTCGATGAGTAACTGTTTGACGGGAGAGAGAGCTAGGCCTCTTCCGGAGATAATTTCCAGTTCTTCTTTGGTATATGCTATACCACCACCAGTTCCACCCAGTGTAAATGCTGGTCTTACTACAACGGGATAATTCAATTTTTTAGCTAGTTTCAAAGCATCCTCAATTGTATTAGCAATTCCACTTTCTGCAACTGGTTCACCGATTTCAACCATTCTTTTTCGGAATAGGTCTCTATCCTCTGCCATCTCAATAGAGTCCAAGGAAGTTCCTAGCACCTTGACATTGTATTTGTCAAGTATTCCTGCTTTATGGAGGTCTATGGTCAAGTTTAGGCCAGTTTGTCCACCCATACCGGGAATTATGGCATCAGGCCTTTCTTTCTCAATTATTTTGGCTAGGGATTCAACAGTCAAAGGCTCAATATAGACTACATCGGCTGTATCAGGATCGGTTTGAATTGTAGCTGGATTGGAATTAACTAGTATTACTTTGTGTCCATCTTCTCTTAAAGCAGAACAACATTGCGTACCTGAGTAGTCAAATTCGGCAGCTTGTCCAATAATTATAGGTCCAGATCCAGGCACTAATATTTTCATTTTACCCATCAATCATTTCTCCTACCTTGTTGAATAACACATTAGCATCCATAGGCCCTGGGGCCGCTTCAGGATGAAATTGAACAGACCAACAATTCTTGGAACTAATACCTTCACAAGTATTATCGTTCAGATTAATGAAAGTTTCCTGAACATGTTTCGGTAACTTATGAAGTGCGAATCCATGGTTCTGTGAAGTAATGTACACCTTCTCGGTTTTCACGTGTTTAACGGGCTGATTTCCGCCCCTGTGTCCATATTTCAGCTTGTATGTCTCACCACCAAGTGCAAGTCCTAGGATTTGATGTCCTAAACATATGCCTATTGTTGGATATTCTTTTATTAGGGATTTTACAGTATCAACAACAGTTTTCATTTCAGGATGATCTGGATCTCCAGGTCCATTACTCATAAAAATCAAATCAGGTTTTGTTTTCCGTACTTGTTCAATACTATAATTCCAAGGCACTACAGTGACTTTATTCTTTTCAGCTAGATTTGTTACAATAGATTGTTTTACTCCCCAGTCTAAAAGAGTCACATTAGGTCCTTTCTTTCCTTTCTTGTATATCTTTTTTGTTGATACTTCAGCTACTAGGTTTTCTTCAGATGGCCATGACATTTTGGCAGCACGTTTTACACCTTCGTCAGGAGTAAGTGCTCCATCAGTACACATTACTGCTCTTAGCGTACCTACTTCTCTAGTCATAATGGTTAGTTCTCTAGTATCAATTCCTTCAATGGCTGGTATTTTTTCCTTCTTAAACCATTCATCTAGATTCATTTCGCCTTGATTAGGTCTTCGACACCATTCTTTCACAATACAGGCTTGTGTTTGGATTTTGTCAGATTCATAAGATTCAGCATTACACCCATAATTCCCAATCTGGGGAAATGTAAACATTAATATTTGACCGGCATAACTAGGGTCTGTAAGGGCCTCTTGGTAACCAGTCATTGATGTATTGAAAACAAGTTCTCCTTCTATAGTTTTTTCAAACCCAAATGATTCACCAAAAAAAACTGAACCGTTCTCTAGTGCTATCCACCCCTGCATCTAGGTAGAACTAGTTAGAGGGGGGCTTAAAACTAGAGCGGTTAGAGACTCTCGAGGAATTCCTTTTCAGTGAAGTGTAATCTAGAAGGAACCACTAGGCTGTGTGGTTCTTCTCCTAAGTCTAATTCTTTTAGTGTTTTTAGTTTCCCATACCATAATGTTTGACTTTCTCTACCAACTCTGGCAGCTGCTGCAACTTTTATTTCTTCGGATAATCCAGCTTCAATAATTTGTTCAGCAGCGTCAGAAGCTTTCATATAAATTAGTTCTTTATCTGGTTGATCAGCTTTTATGTCCAGGAGCACTAAAGTGTGATTTCCATTTTTCATATTACTTTTTATTTTATCAATTGGACTTAAAGGTCTATAATTTCCCTCGGGAAGAACAAGTGTTGCCACTGGTCCAAAATTATAGTGTTGTAATCCTAAAATTCCTGCAACCGCAGTCAGAACAGAAGCATTGTGTATTACTTGATATTCAATATTATTTTTCTTACAATCCAATAATAGACTTACGTGAGTAGTAGCCGATAATGCATCTCCAACGATTAGTAAGGCCACCATTTTTTCCTTTGCAAATTCTATCAATTCGGCAGGCTCTTCGACTTGACTCCTAGATAGGTGAATTGGTTCCTTCTGAGATTTTAATTTTACCCACTCTAAGGTTTCTGAGTGAATGGGAGAAGTATATGTTTCATAAAATATATAGTCAGACATACTTAGTGCTATGACTCCATCCATAGTTATCGAGTTAGGCCCTCCTAAACCTAGACCAATCATTGTTAACATGAAGTCTTATTTGAGGCAGTCTTAATTAGTTACTATGGTGATGTCACAAGATTCGTTAGAGATTCATACGAATCCTAAATCTTTTCTAGATATTACAAGTAATGTCCAGGATTTTGTTACTAAATCTAATATTCAGAATGGTGTTTGCCATTTATTCATTAAGCATACAAGCGCAAGTCTAGTTATTCAGGAGAATTACGATCCTTCCGTAAGGCAAGATTTTGAGACTATTTTTTCGAATTTAGTTCCTGAAGACTTTCCTTATGTACATAATATGGAAGGCAAGGACGACATGCCTGCACACATTCGTTCAGCTTTAACTAGCACTTCTGAGACCGTTCCGGTTATGAATGGCAAGCTTTCATTGGGAACTTGGCAGGGAATATATTTGTGGGAGCACAGAGATCAACAGCATAATAGAAAGATAATGATTAGTATAGTTGGTGAATAATGGGCAAGGAAAACGACCTCTCTGAAGGAGAAGTTATGAGTGGATTTGTACTTTTCGTATTATTCATATTCTTTCTATTAATCTTTGCACCAAAAGCAAGATATAATGAACTCATGAGGGACTTAAACAACTAATGGAATTTAGCCAGTACAAAGCAAATGCAATGGGGAAATTAGAGGCTGCCAAATCCAAAGGTTTAGTAGATGAAGGTGTAATTGAAGTTCTTAATGCTTTCAACTCACATCCCGATATTTTCACTACTTCTAGTTGTGCAGGAAGATTACAACTAATTGTTCTTCCCGATATTGGTAGAAAAGATTCTGTTGAATTAAGGAAGACATGGCATAGACCGGTAGAATTTGAAGAAGTTAAAGACGCTCTTGATAATTTAGACATTCCATCAAACTCGATTGTTATTCTTCAGGGCCAGTCACCAATCTTCCATATAGCTTGTAGAACTATGGAATTAGCTCAAAAATTTAGAGGAATAGTTCATAGTCAAGGTTGGAAATATTCGTCCTTAATCACAGGTAATGAAGACAAATGGGTTGTAGAAATTCTTTCAGCCAATAGAATAGATAATTTAC
>JAPYSW010000007.1 GCA_029936395.1 Candidatus Poseidoniia archaeon | reverse complement strand
CTTCACGGAACGGCCGGTCGATAATGAGGAAGATGCCGGCGATAATGTTCTCCATTGTGTCCTGCGACGCGAAGGCAACCGCTAGGCCAACAATGCCGAGCGCCGCGACGATTCCCATTACATTGATACCCATTTCGTTAGCCGCAGTCAGGATAACTAATACCCATAGAGCTACGCTTACAATCTTATAGATGAAATTTTCAAGTCCTTGGTCAATATAATCATATTTGTCGAATGCGAGTTTTAAGTATCTTAGTATTATTTTTATTATGGTAATTCCAATGATTAGTGTCAGCAACGCGGCTACAGGCCCCAGATTAGCTAATTCGGATGCACATTCGTAGGTTGGTGACAATTTGGTTGGAAAATCTTCTAGACAAGTCATATCTGTTTCAATACGACCTCCTTAAAAAGTCATCTTTTAAGTCACATGGCTTTAAATCCCTTTATTGTAGTGTATTTAGAGACCTATGGATATTTCGAAATTTAGGAAGGATTTTCCAATTCTTAATACAGACGATGCTCCAACATATCTTGATAGTGCCTGTATGACTTTGAGACCTCAGCAGGTAATTGATTCTATAATGGAGTATTACACGAAATATCCTGTCTGTGGAGGGCGTTCTGTTCATAGAATGAGTTGGCAAGTAACGGAAGGGTTTGAGATGGCTAGAGATAGCCTCCGTAGATTTGTAGGAGCTGAACAGACTTCGGAGATGGTTTTTACGAGAAATACAACCGAAGGAATGAACATAGTCGCCAATGGTCTTGGCCTTGGTAAAGGAGATAAAGTCCTGACCTCCGATAAGGAACATAATTCCAATGTGGTACCGTGGCATCATCTGGCCAAATACAAAGGGATTGATTATCAAGTTGTACCTGCCAAAGACAATTACTATTTTGATCTTGAGGCATTGAAAGAAAGTATAGATAGTAAGACCAAATTAATGAGTATTGTCCACACATCCAATTTAGATGGTTACACAAATCCAGTTAAGGATATTATTGAAATATGCCATGATAAGGGAATCAAAGTGTTAATGGATGCTGCTCAGGCTGCACCTCATAAGGAATTAAATGTTGTTGATTTGGATGTTGATTTTGCTTCTATTAGTGCACATAAGTTCTGTGGCCCTAGTGGAATGGGTGCACTTTATGGTAAATATGATGAACTAAAGAATTTAGTTCCAACATATGTTGGAGGTTCGACTGTAGTTAATACGACATATGATAGTTATGAATTATTGCCACCTCCGTCTTGTTTTGAGGCTGGTCTTCAAGATTATGCCGGTGCAATAGGTGCTGGAACTGCTGCAGAATATATTATGGGTGTTGGTCGAGATAATATCCAGAAGCATGAAACTAAACTCAATACAATTTTATCTAATAAATTGGAGAATTTGGAAGGTGTCTCTATTGTTGGTCCAGAAGATGTTTCACATAGAGGAGGTATTACTTCGTTTACTTTGGATAATTGGGATACTACCGAGATAGCTATGCATTTAGATGAAACTTACAATATTGCAATTCGAAGTGGTATGCATTGTGTGCATTCCTGGTTTAATTCACGTAAGATTGAAGGTACTGCAAGGGCTAGCGTATATCTTTACAATAATGAAGCAGATGTAAGGAACTTTACAAATGCTATAGAAGATATGTTGAGTAGTTAATGGTAGATTATCCATTAGCATCCTCTGAAACCGAATTAAACACAGGAAATCAAAGATATGGTTCTGTAGATTTCCCACCTTATCGTTATGTTCCAGGAATTCATCCGCATCCCACAAATAGTCCAGAAGGACATAGCTATGGAGAAGAAGACGGTGACCACAATAAATGGGATTCTAATTTGTGGAAAGATAATAAGGATTATTTATTTGGAATTGATTTGTACAATTATCATTATTATTGGGAAGCTCATGAAGCCTGGGAAGGTTTGTGGATTGCTTCTGTAAGGAATAGTAGTGAACACAGATTCCTTCAGGGTTTAATCAAATGTGGGGCCGCTCTACTAAAAATAAGAATGGCTAACTACGAGATTCAAGATTTGATAGGTGCTCGTAATTTATCCAAATCAGGGATGTCTCTCTTATCACAAGTTGGGGTTGATTGTTTTATGGGGCTCAATATTCCAATATTTTTGGAATCTTACAATGACTTTGTAAAACCAATAAGTGAAGATATAGTTCCTGTAATTGATAGTAAAAGCCCACGAATCGAACTTATGATTTAATCATTGGACGGCTTGAACCACACTCAGGACACATTTGCATTTTTTCTTTCTTGTAGTCATGGTTGCATGCCGGACATATAGGCGAAAGAACAAGATCGGCATTTTCTTCAATTTCGACTCTTTCTTCTGCTACTCTTGAAAAGCTAATTTCGTTCTGCTCGACATTTGGTATTTCAAATCTACCAGATCCTCCAATTTGTGCGAGTAAATCAGGTGGTAAAGTTATGGTTCCAGTGTCATCAATTATAATTTCTCTGCTTTCATTCAAATCTGAAATGTCAACACTATTCCCATGTTGTGCCACAAATCGTCCATCCCTTAATTCTAGAGATCTATCTGCAAAAGCTGCTACTTCTCTACTATGAGTGACGATTAGGAATGCAACCTCTTTTTCTTCATGCAATTCCTTGAATAAACCAAGAACCTCTCTACTAGTTATTGGATCTAAAGCTCCAGTTGGTTCATCTGCTAAAATTAGCTTTGGGTTTGTAATTAAAGCTCTTGCAATTGCTACTCTTTGCTGTTCACCTCCCGACAATTCTTCGGGCATTCCATAGGCTCTATCATCCATCTTCAAAAATTGCAATAGTTCTCTGGCTTTTTCTTGAGCATAAGTTATCATTTCACCTTTATGAATCAATGGTTGCGCAACATTGTTTAATGCATTAAGGTCAGGTAATAGATTAGCTTCTTGGAATATAAAAGAAACAGTTTTCTGACGCATTTCAACAAGTTCAGAACCTTGCATGCGTGTGATTGCTTCTCCGCCCATTATGACGCCACCAGCTGAAGGTTTTATCAATCCACCTAGACACTTTAGAAGAGTAGATTTTCCTGAACCCGAAGGTCCCACAACTGCAACAGCTTCGCCCTTGTTCACGCTAACATGCAATCCTCTTAGCGCTACGACATTTCCTTCTAATGCCTTTGATTCATATACATGATATAGTCCACTCGCGTTTAGAATTTCATTTTTGACTGGGAATTTGGAGTTTTCTATTTGTGATTTTTTAAATTCGTTATCTGCATTTAGCATCTCTTTTTCATTATTTTCACTTTCTTTACCTTGGCCTAATGTATGTTCAAAAGGTTTTTGTTTACTCATTATTCCCCCTTCAATATCATTGCTAAATTTGCATTTAGTACTTTTCTAGTTGTTAAAACTAGTGCAATTATTACAGCAATAAGAACTGAAATATTGACAATTATTATCTCAGCCCATGGCCATACTAATTCCCTGTCTATAGGCGTTGCATTGCCTAGGAATATTTGGAAAATATATCCAAATACAAAGAAGAATCCATTGAAAGTTTGTGCAACTCCAATCCCTAGTAATACCCCAAGAGTCATGCTAACAATAATTATTGATAAAATTTCAAAGAGTACTAATTTTCGGATTTGATTTGGGCTTGCTCCTATAGCTTGGAGAATCGCTAATTCTTTACTTCTTTGATCTAAAACCAGAGAAAGAAATACAAATGCAGAGGCTACAACTGCAACTGAGGAAATCATAAATTGCAGACTTAGTAGGCCTTGTGTACCAAATATTAGACCTCCATTTGTTTCAACTTCTTCATGGGATGAGCCCCAATCTTCTGAACTAAAAACGATTTCATTATTTCCAATTTCTCCAGCAATCCTACCTAATGCCTTCTTGCAATCTTCTTTCCCTTGATCACATAATTCAAAAAACCAAATATTAGAAATATAAGCATCTGCTATTTCATCACCAACTAATTTCCGGTAGGAGTTTTCTCCTAAAATTATAGCATTATTTGTATCTGTTATAGATATTCCGGGGATCCATTCGTGTTTTCCTAGGTATGTGATTTGAGTATCCCTAAATGTACTATTTGTATAATCAATTTCAAGGAATGATTCACTACTTTTGATTTCAATGTCCAATTTGTTTTGTGTGATGTTATCACTATCTACTGTTATATTGAAATGAAATGGCCCTCCAAAAGGTGGAATCTCAATAAATGAAGTAAAGTTATTTCCCCCAACAATTGGTAATGTGTAATTTCCAACAATACTTTCAAGCGTTAAATTGTATGTTGAATTATCTAAATTATTTACAACAATCCAAGAACCAGCAGTTAGATTAGAAGTCCAATTGTGAGTCAATGAACCATTAGTAATATTTAATTCATATGTTTCGAACTTATAATTTTGATTCATTCTGAATACATATTCCGGATATTCTAAGGTAATCTTGTATTCAAATTCCGAATCTCTAGATTCTGAATTTGGTCCAAATCCTCTATCATCATTATTATCAGGTAAATCTAGTAAACTGATAGCTCCTTCTCCAGCAGTAAATCCGTCATTCGATAGTTTATTCATTGTGCTATCAATATTTCTATTTGGAACTGCCTGTTGATCCCAGATAAGGGTATTTTCCGAATTCTCAAAAACAACATACGTTGTAATAATTCCGGAGCTACCTTTTGTAGTAGGATATATAGTTCCTACAGAAGCACTAGATTCTATTTTCTTTATTTCCTTATCATTTATTCGATATATTGCTTTGTTCACTGCAGTTTCAGCTTCTTCTTTAGAAAGAGGATCTACGAATTGTACTTGTAGGTCCGCTCCAATGTCTGCGGATGCTGTTCTTTCATCAACATCCGTTCCAGTATAGCCTTGTATGGCCGCTAGAGTTACAATTGATAGCGTTAACAACATAATAACTGCTAACCGATTTACTGTATCTGAAGATGTAGAATTAGTTAATCCTCTCTTAATATCTGATAGAAGTGCCGTTCTTCCGAATATTCGAACTAAAATTTCAGGACCTTTTGCACCAATTCTACCAAGAATTATAGCTCCTCCAATCCATAGCAAGAATGGTGCGAATATTTTGAGAAGACCACCTGTTATGAAATTGGTAATCAAACCATCTTCTCCGATACTTCCTAAGCCACCATTGTCTTCTATCCAGATTTCTATTGCTGTAAATAGACCTATAATAAAGGCGATAAGAGGTAGCCAAAATCTCGGTTCAGTCTGTTTTGCATTATTTTTGACACCTTCTTCAATTTCTTGATTTAGGAATTCTCGAGCTTTTGCTCTTCCATAGTACCAAGCGATTCCTATGGTGGCTGCTATTGTAAATATTAATGCTACGATTCCTAAATTATTCCATCGATATTCAGCTAAATCATTGTTTCGTTCAAAGTCCATAAAACCTACTGCCGATAATAAATCTGGAACGATACCTATTGAAAGGATATAACCACCAATAAATGCGATTATACTAACTATTACCACTTCAGAAGTCAGCATCTTTCTTAATCCTTCTTGGGTTCCTCCAATAACTCGATGTATTGCTATTTCTCTTCTCCTTTGCTCTAGTGATAATTGCAGTCCGTATATCAATACGGAGAAAGATAGTACTACAATTGGTATTGCTAGAATATAATTAAAAATTCCAACAAGTCCTAAGAAAATATTCAGGAAGACGATAGTCCCACGAATTAAGTCAGTATAGATTAGTTCAACTTCTCCATCAGCATATCCACCCCATGAATCTACAAGTGTTCCATTTATTTCAGCTTGTGATCCTAAATATTGTGAATCCATGATGAAATAATTAATTGGTTCATTATTTGAGTTTTCGAAATTTTTCAGATTTGTTACATTACTAACAAAACATTGAGCTTTGATTATCTTTTTATCACAATCTTTTTCACTTTGTGAACCACTTATAACTCCTACTTTATTTTCAGTAGTTAAGTTTTCTCTTGTTACAGGTGAAGTTCCATTAGCAGCATACAATACCGTTATTCTTCTTTCTGTAACTTCTTCATACAAGTCATCTAAGTAATCGGCAGCTGCATCAGCTGTCTGGGATGGCAATTTATCTCTATCGAGTGCGAAACCAAGATATCCATGATCATAATCCATTAGAGTTGTTTTTTGAAATTCACTTAATATTTCAGCTGGTATTATCACAGGATCAAATAAAATGGTAGGATTTCCAGCGCCCTTTTCTTGGTAAATTGCAGCTATTGTAAGATTTGTAACAGTCATATTCAATCTACAATATTTGTGGCCATTGTCTACAGGTCCGTACTCAATATTTTTTACGTCACAACCGGGCATTTCTTCGGAGAATAGTTTTACATTAGTAACATATGAAAAGGTTAGTGAATCTATGGTGTCATTTATTTTGACTCCGGCTTGACTGGCTAACTTTGAAGGTAAAATCACGGCTCTCATTTCAGTTGCTTCTTTTCCAGATTGAGGCCATTCACCATACATTATGTCTTTAGAATGTCTTTCTCCTAATTCACCATCCCATATCCCATCTCCATAAAATCGGATTATCCTTTCGTCATTAATTGGAGGTCCATATTCTAGAGCTTCAGGGTAATCAAGACTAACATTAGCCCAATTCCCAGACCCTTCAATATTTTCTACATTAAGTGGCTGAGGCGTAAAAAATCCTTGATCAAAGAAACCATCTATACGTATTCCTTGTCTTCCAAAGACAAGTCCACAATCATCAAATTCTTCTTTCTGTGTTAACTCATCACAAACGGATTTCCAAGCAGCAGAATCATTTGTCCTTCCCAAAACATTATCTCCTGGATCTTGGCGGAAATCTATTTTTCCATCGAATAACAAATCCTCAACACCATCTTTGAGTGCAGCTTTGGAAAGTCCACTACCATACGCGAAAACAGTAGTCATTACTAGGGTAGCTAAGAATACTCCCGCAATAACGGCAATAGCTCTTTCTCTTCCTCTCCATGTTCTTTTAAGAGCGATAGGGGCTGCAGCGGGTAAATTTAGGAACCATTTTTTTAAGTTAAATAGCCAATAACCTAATTTTTGAATTATATTCATTCAGTAACTCCCCATGCATCTTTGATGTTCGATGCAGCAGTAATTCCATCTTTCATTAGTAACATTCTATCAGCTTTTGTTGCTAGCATAGGATCATGTGTCACCATTAGTATAGATATTGGGTTTAGTGGATCACGGCAAAGTTCTTTGAATAAAGTTATAACATCTTCTCCACTCTTCACATCAAGATTACCCGTGGGCTCGTCAGCTAGTAAGAGAGGTCTTGAACCTGTAATTGCACGTGCTACTGCAACTCTCTGTTGTTGCCCTCCTGACAGTTGCCCTGCCGGGAAATCAATACGGTCTTCTAATCCTACTTTGATTAGTGCTTCTATTGCTTTTTCATCAGCTTCCTCTTCTTTCATTCCTTTTATTTCAAGTGCTAATGCCACATTGTCTTGAGCCGTTAATTGTTCTAGTAAGTGAAAATCTTGAAAAATCCATCCGATACCATTTCTTCTTACCTCCACGACTCCACTAGGATTTTCTTTTCCATAAACATATTTAGAATTTAAAAGGTCAAGTTCTATTTTTCCAGAATCTGCTCTTAGTAATCCTCCAATTATATTCAATAGAGTTGATTTTCCACAACCAGAGGGTCCCATTAGCGCAACCAATTCACCTCTTTTAATGGATAAATTGACTCCTTTTAGGACCTCTATTCTAGTGTTGAATGTTTTAGAACCAAAACCTCTTTTTAATTCTTGAACTTCAAGTAGTGTCATATAATTTCCTCTGGTTCAATTTGCCTTATATAAGTTTTCTCATATATGTTCTTAAATTACTAATATTAGGGTTTTATCCATTCAAGACTTATCCATCTTTTTTTGTAGGCTAGAACTATAGTCTTGTTTACTCCATGTCCGACTCGTACCATTCTTGTAATATCTAACCAAGTTATTCCATCTTTTACAATATGTATAAGCCATGGCGCATGTTTTGATTCATAGTTATATATTCTGTAATGAGTTCCAAATTTAAGACCTGAATTAATTTGGTATCCTTTGTCTATCAACTCTTTGACTTCGGGATCATTAATTATTATATTTCCATCTTTCTTCAATTTGGTTTCCGGCCATTCGACTATTTTCGTTATATAGTAAACAACATCTTCTTCAATATCAATAATCGCAATTTGTATTCTTCTTTCTAAACCTCGTTCTAGTTCTGTAAATATGTCATTAAAATCAATTTCATACTTAAAATTTTTAGCTAGAATTACTGCTGAAGATTGACCCTTTGAAGATTTTTTCCGGTCATACAATCGTAGACCATGTTCATCCACTTTCACCATCAATCCCCTCTCTTTAAGATCCCTGTAAACGATGTGGGTGAGGTTATCTTTTTTGAATTTATTTATTGTATCTTCACTTAAATCTATATCATTTCTGTAGTCACAATAAAGAGCTTCTTCTTTCCTCAAAAGAAGTTGTCCTTTCTCCAAAGGTGTTCCTGTCCTTCCTTTATTATATATTTGAGCGGCTAATTTTTCTTCAGTGATTATGATTCCTTCTTTATCTAACTTGTAAGTCAAGTTTTCACCTCTTTGATAATTTTAACTTTTCCTGCATCACTTAACATTTTAGCATTATAGATAGGTATATCTGCAATGTCGTCATTTTTGAGAGTATAATTATTTGCATCCATTCCAGTAAATGTGGGTAAATCTTCTAAAACTTCTACTTTCACATATTCTTCTTTATCTATAACTTGCTCAGGTTCTTCGATTTTAGATTTCTCGAGATCTGGCTTTTCAGTTTCTGGCGTCTTTGTAACTAGTTTTTCATTCTTATTTTCCTTAATATTGGCTTCTTCTATTTCAGGTTCTTTAATCTCAGTTTCTTCTATTGCTCCTTCGATATAGGTTATATCTTTACTGAGTAGGGTTTTCTTTCTGTGCTCTTCAATTACTCCACATAAGGCGACAAGATATTCATTTTCACTATTGTGTGCATTCTCAGTATTTGGGTTTTGACCATTTATTTTTTCCCGTGCTAAATCGGTAAGTTTTCTTTCTCTGTGCTTATGCAATTCTAGTTTCATATCCATAAATTTTCTAATGTCTGCATTAGCTTTTTCAAATCGACTAGGGTCGTTCTTTGTATCTTCTATGACTTGTCTAATTTGATTTTCTAACTTTTTCATTCTATTATAAAATGATGAAGGTAATTTGGTTAATCTTCCTTCTCTTCTTTCCTTAAAAGTTTGGACTCTTAAGTCTCTTAAGGTCATTAAATTGGCAGTCATTAAATTCACATTAAAATGGTTGTTAAGAGTGTTTCCCATAATCAAAAGCTTTTAACCAATGTCTTAATTGGATAGATTATGAAAAAGTGTCCAGTCTGTGCTGTAGAGGTCGAGGATAATGCACCTTTTTGTAATATTTGTGGTGTAAATTTATCGGGTGCAAAGGATGTAGGCCCTTCTTCTGTCGAAACCCCAGTCTCCAAAGAGTCTGGCACTCCTAAATCTACTTCAGTGCCTCCAATTATTAAGAGAAGTAGGGCGAGTTTCTATTTACCCGCGTTGCAGTTTCTAGCTGCTGTTGCTCTCCTTGGTTTATTACTTTATTACACTACAGCAGATATTCCTGGACCTGATGCTACGTCGAAAGGTGCAGGAGGTATGAATGGTACTTCTGAAAATTTAGATGCCTATATTGATGATCGCAATCCACTTAGATGCCCTGATTGGATTAATCCCGATGCAGCTAATGATCCTGATGGTTGTCCTTTAGTATTAACATCCAGTTGGGAGACTGACAATTTTAATATTAAAGCTAATCAATATCAAAGTGTTTTGGGTTTGATAGTATTTTTAGCACTTTGTATATTCATTCAGGCTAGACGCATAAATGATAGTAATATCATGGCTCCGTTAATATTTTGTATTTTGATTATGGTTATAGTTTATGCCTATATTGGCGGTGGTTATTCACCAGTTAATGATGATAAGATATGTACTGATGATAGTACAACTGGTTGTATTTCAAAATTATATCCTGCAGGAGCGTTAGGTTCATTATACAGTACTTTGGGAGCTACTGCAGCTTTAGTTGTGATAGTAGTTTCGTATATTGTATTCCTTTATGCGGTTACTGGTAAAGATATAAGTGAAGCTCCGTTGAGTACAATATATTCTTTTATTGGTGCTGGTTCTTTGGTTTTTGCAGCCTTGCATCATAATTGGGTTCGCGGTCCTTGGTTTAATTGTAGTAAAATGTTTGATGGAAGTAGCGATTTATCAATATTCAATGCATGTTACGCATCCAACGGAATTCCCACAAGAGCTCTAGTAAATTTGCAACCTATTGAGATGATAATATTACTAGCTGGTCTTCTTGCTCTTTTATTTGGTATTGCTGCATATATTATTCAAACAATAAGACTAAAAGATATGGAAGAAGCGAAGTATTTCCTTATGATTTTATTGGGTCTTGGTTTCCAATTTTTTGTTTTAGTTTGGAATTTAATAAGAAATCGAGCTAATATTTATTTTGAACAAGGCGATATTATTCTAACCGTTTTGTTTGTATCTATTGCTTTCCTTGGAATTTTCTTGTTTTATCGTAAGAGAAAATCGGAGCAGAGTATGGAAGGTCTGGCTTATTTCGGTTTATTCGCTGTAGGCGTTGGTACTTTGTTTGCAACTATGATTGCACCGGCTTTACTTTCTCAAAAAGATATTTCAGCACCCGATGATACAATTGGTTGGGTTATGTTAATCATTCCACTTTTTGTAGCTGGCGGGGCAGTTTGGTATGGTATAAAGTTTGGAACTGAAAAGTTTAGAGATCGTATGATGGAAATGCAGTTGAGCAGCCCTCCTTCAGATCCATTTGATTCTTCATTTACACCTGAAGAAGATGAGACTACTTCTGAAGATAAAGCACCTGCTTTACCTAAAGATATTACTTTAGAAGATGCTATGGATCGCCTTCTTTCAGAATTCCCAGAGGCTACAATTGATATCAAACCTACAGAAGATGCTAATTATGGAGTTGATTTTAGTGATATTGAGAAAGAGCTCAAGGAAGATTTAGCCCAAACTCCAGTAATACGTAAGGCTATGAAGGTAGATTATACTGTAGATTATGAGGAGTTATCCAAATATTATTCTACTACTGAAGATACAATTAATCAAACTGTAACACATTTGAAGTCAGGTAGGAATATAATGCTTTACGGAGATCCAGGTACTGGTAAGACTGCTCTGGCAAATTTACTATTAAGCCAACTTTGTGGAGTCAATGAAGCTAAAGATGGTAGTATGATTCCTAATTATACAATAGTTACAGCGAATGCTGAATGGTCTAATTTCGAAGTCATTGGAGGTATTTCTCCTGATGATTCAGGTGGTTATTATTTCAAAGATGGATATGTTTCAGATTCTGCTAAAATTTGTGAAAAAACAATGCAAGAGGTTGGTAAACCCCATTATCTTGTAATTGATGAGTTTAATAGAGCAAATATTGATGAAGCTTTTGGTAAATTATTTACTGTATTTGAATACAGAGATAAACAAGCTTTATTGACAGCTAAAGAGACTAATGGAGCTCCATTTATGATGCCTCCGGAGTTTAGAATTATTGGAACTATGAATACACAGGATAAGAATACATTATTCAATGTAGGTCATGCATTGATGCGTAGATTTGCTTTTGTAGAAATAGGATTACCTGACCGAGAGGACGAGTACAGACGTATGCCTATTTTTGTATTCAATAAATTAAATAAGTTAGGTATTGCTCCAGAACGTCCTGAAACTGATGAGGATTGGTATGCAAAAGAAATGTTTGATTTTTATGATGAAGGTGGTATAATGTTCAAAGCTTTCAATAAATTAATGAATTTCTTGGAAGAAGAGGAACTTCCATCGTCACGGGACGACGAACTACCTAGAGGCGTTCGAACTTATAGAAAGATAGGACCTGCAGTTATTATTGATTCCATGTTAACTGTCTTTAATTCGATAGGACAATATGATTTAGATCGGGCACTTGGGGACGTCATTAAATCTAACATAATGCCAGCATTAGAAGGTTTAGAACGAAATGAATTGAAGTGTTTAATGTTAAAATCTCAAGAAGTCTTGGGAAGTACCCATAGTATTACTGTTACTTTAGAGAAGATGGTAGATTCACCAGGTCTAAGCGTATTCGGTTGATATGAGTTTACCAGACGCAACGATAGAGCTCAAGTTGCCAGAAGGACATTCAGTTAATTTAACTGAGGGTGAGTCAGTAATGCTCAATATCAATGCTTTCAGAGCTTTAGAAGATATTCATATTCGAATGGGAACTGCTAAATTAGATTCTCTACCTCCTGTTAGATCAAATACAACCCATTCTATGCAATTTGTAGTTCCTGATTACATTGGTACTAACACAATTTCTTTACATAATAAATCAGGAAACTCCATTTCGAATAAGTTAGAAGTCGTCATTGCCCCTAGGATGTTGGATTATGAAAAATTCAAACAACTAAGGGATGAGCATATACCTAATTTAGTTAAGAATTCTGGAGCTGATGATCCTCCCGAAGGTATGTATCCAGGTGGAACTTCTTCAATTGAAGAAGAAAAAATATTATTGAATATTGAAAAGTTACTCGAAATTTCTAGTAAGTTATTGAAAGTAACAAACGATATCAAAAAAGGAGCATATACTTACAAAGTTGAAGTTCAGCGTAAAACAATGAAGTCGCAGATAAGGGGTGCCGTAAGATGGCAGAAAACAGCCCTAGCGCGTGCTCAAAAAGGGACTGAATACGCTACAGCACATGTTACTGATATACGTAAAAGGAAGTGGAGTACACCCACAAATATATTATTAGTAAAATTCCACATGGAAGTATTCATTGAAGCTATATTCTTTAGAGATGAAATGGACCGTCGTGAACGTGAAAAGAAAGCTTGGGCAACTATTTATGGTAAAGAATATCAACCTCTAGATGACTCAACTAAAGAACAATTAGATCGCTTGGATTTAGCATGTAAATTGCATAAGGGAGTTTTAGGAGATGGAAAGTTAGCTGAGTTAATTCCAAAGGCAAAAGATACAAGAAAAGAAGAAAGATTGATTAATCGTGAGGCAATTATTGAAGCTAAAACATGGAGCAGAAACCGAGCATACAGGGATTTACCAATTCTTTGGAGAGAGTTTTTAGATGAGTATCAGTCATATTATGAAGAGACAGTATTAGTACAAACTCAAAAAATGACTGACATTTACGCATTATGGATTCTTTGTGAGATGGCTTCTGGTTTGAAATTAAGTGCACACGCTAAATCGTTAAGAGAATTCCGTTCAAAGAACAAAGATATAGTACTCAAGTATGATGCACCTGAGCAAGTAAGACAAGGGTGGAGTGATTCAATAATGGGTTCTTTATTCGGCGATTCAGAAGTTAAGTCAAATCCGGTTCAAGGTTCTGGTCAACCCGAAATTTTCATGAATTATCGAGGAGTTAATTTTTATTTTGAAGCTAAATACAATTTAAGAGAAGTTCCTAGACAAGAAGATGTCTACAAAGTATTGGCTTATATGAATAATTATGATGTTTCCTGTGGAGGTATCGTATATCCTGGTCCTCAGCTCAAAATAACAGTTGACAGAAAGAATAAACAAGTAATGGCATGGATTCCTTTTACTTGGACTGAAAAAGCATTTGAAGTCGCACCTAATTATTTTGCTTTTGTTTCAGATCGAATGGCTGCAATTTATTCTAAAATCGATGGAGATGAAGAAGAGCTATCTAATTTTGTGGGTGAAGTTGAAAGAACTGCTTTTGACTTTTATGAAGCAATAGCTACGCCAGGTGCTGTAGCTCCAGAAATGCCTGAGTTTCTGTATAATGAAGAAATCGAATTGGATTTAGATGAATTAATAGAAACTGAAGAAGATATTGTAGAAGACGATTCTGAAATGTCTACTGAAGAAGTTTTGGAAGCTATTGGAGAAGAAGGAAGTTCAGATAAAAGAGAACAACTAATCTCAGATATTGAAGAAGGGGGCGTTCCATCAGGTCAAGGAGGAGAGGGGGATTTTGCTATTTCTAAACCAGTATCAGAAAATGAAGAGACGTCTTCCATTACAGATGTTGAAGATTTTACTCCAGCGGTCGAGGACATTGAAGATTTCAGTTTAGATGTAGATAAAGTAGAGGAATTTTCGCAGCCTACCGATTCTATTCCAGACAAAAAGGTTTCAGTTTCGATAGAGCAGCTTCGAAAGAAAATGAACGACGATAAAGATAACTAAATTTGTTGATGATAATTAGTTAAATAGCACTATCAAATAAAGATATATGATTAAGGTCGGCATCAATGGTTACGGAACTATTGGAAAGCGGGTAGCAGAGGCAGTACAACTCCAAGATGATATGGAGATTGTTGGTATTGTAAAGACAAAACCAACTTATGAAATTAAGGGAGCATTGGATGCTGGTTTCCCAGTTTTTGCATCTACAAAATCAAAAATAGCATTTTTCGAAGAGAAGGGTGTTAGAATTTCTGGAGTTACTGAAGATTTAGTTAAGATTTCAGACATTATTATAGATTGTACTCCCGGTAAGTTTGGTGTTAACAATATGGATATGTACAAGAGTAGTGGAACTAAAGCAATATGGCAAGGTGGTGAGAAGCATGCACCCATTGGTATAAGCTTCAATGCATTAACTAATTATTCTTCTTCTATAAATCAAGATTATGTAAGAGTAGTTTCCTGTAATACGACTGGTCTTTCTAGAACTATTTATCCTATTTTAAGTAAATACAGTATTGATAATGTTCAAGCAGTAATGGTTCGCCGTAGTGGAGATCCAAAAGATAGTGATAGAGGGCCAATCAATTCTATAGAGCCTGTTTTGACGGTCCCTAGCCATCATGGGCCTGATGTACAAACAGTTATTGCGAATTTAAATATACAAACTATGGCTGTTAAAGTTCCAACAACTATAATGCATGTTCATTGTATTATTGCAGAATTAGATAGAGAACCAGACGTGGAAGAAATAATTTCACTTTGGGAAGCTACGCCTAGAGTTAGTTTATTAGAAGGTTTTTTGAAAGATAAAGATGCGAAAATACGTAACTTACCAGGTACTGCAGAGATAATGGAATTGGCTAGAGATTCATCTTATACAAGAGGAGATTTAAATCAAATAGCAGTTTGGAAAGATGGAGTACATGCACTAGGTAATAAGTTGTATTATTATCAAGCAATACACCAAGAGTCAGATGTTATACCTGAAAATATTGATGCAATAAGGGCAATGTTTAATCTTGAAAGTGATAATCTTAAATCTATTTCTAAGACTAACAAGGCTTTAGGTATCCATTAGTTATTTCTTTGACTTTAGTAATTGCTAATGCATTATGTCTTGAATCTAGATTATGGATCGAAGCTATTCTCACAAATTCACCATTAATAGCATCTATCTCAGTCTCTTGAAGGTTTTCTATATCTTGTAGCATACTGCATTTATTGTGGGCAGTTTTGTTTAAAATGGTCATAATTTCTTCCCATGGTTCTAGAGGTAATTTGACACCTATATTTTGAGCGATAGCAGTACTCTCGTTACAAATATTCTTCACATCTTCAACTAAATCTTTATTCCTAAGTTTTCCATTTCTTACATTGTTAATAGTAGCAATTGGATTTATTGCACTATTGATAATAGCTTTTAACCAAACATAATCTTGTATATTTTTAACAATCTCACATGCAATTCCATTAACATTTAAGCTATTAGATATATTTTGGATAGTAATTCCATTATTTCCTTCTATCTGGCCGAGAAAGGTAAAACCTTTTCCATTACTGTGTGAAAATCCAGATTCTATCTTTGAACTACCGGCCCCGGTTACTAGATACGAAAGAAGACTTGGTTCTATTTCATTCTTTAATTTGTTTAGAGTTTGTAGTCCATTTTGGCAGCATAATATTGGTGTTTCTATTTCACTTAATTGATTTAGTAATTTTTCAACACTATAACTCTTTACTGCTAAAATAACTAAATCAGTTTGACTTAATTTAGTTATTATTTTCATTTCTTTATCAAAAATTCCACCAGATATTTTTTTGATACTAATTTTCCCCTGTTTTATAAGATCACTATGCTCAGATTTTACTAATAAAGAGACTTTATTTTTGCTATTAGCTAGAGTATATGCCAATGAAACTCCAATTGCACCTGGACCGATTACAGTTATTTTCATTAGTCTCTAGCATATATGAGACTACGATTATTAATAATTTGAATTATGACTTCTAACTGTGGTTTTTCCAAATTAACTTTAATATTGGGCCATTTATCAAAAACTGCACCGGCAACGTTTCTTGCAAGTTCCATTGATGTATACTTATGTTCACCTTTTCTTAAAACTTTAATCGCAAAATTATCAGGTTCATTTACTCTGTTAATTACTTTGCTAATTCTATCATATATTTCATTTTGCTCAGAATTTGACATAATGGCAGGAGCAAAGGAGCCATTCAGATTATTTTTCTTTGTCAGAGATTCGCTTGTTTCTATAAATATTTTTTTACCAAATATATTATATTTTGCTATTATTTTTTCCTTGTATAAAGATAGAATTAGTTTGTCTCCTAATCTCTTTAGACTTTGATTTGAATCCGTTTCTACAATAAAACCATACATTAAAGTGAATCCAAGACTTTGTTAATTATTTCTTCGGAATGTCCAATATAATTCTCTGGTTGTAAGGTTTTTTGTATCAAATCCTTAGCCAAGTATTCTTTTACAATCGAATTACTACTGATTGCTTCATTAAATGTCATTTTATTGCTTTCAGCATCCATAGATATCTGTCGTACAAGTTCATGAGCATCTTGTCTTCCTAAATCCGTTTTACCAAGAACAATAACAAATGCTTCTGCCATTGGAAGTCCACCAGCACGTGTCATGTTTTCGGCCATCCTTTCTTTATTAACGTAAAGATTTGAAAAGACATTGTTAGATTTAATAATAATGTATTCTAACAAAATATAGAATTGTGGTAAAATAATTCTTTCACTACTTGAGTTGGCCAAATCTCTTTCATGCCACTGTAGATTATTTTCGTATGAAGTGTAGAGCATGGATCTTATTATTCTTGAAAGTCCGCCTATATTTTCAGAGGCAATGGGATTTTTCTTTTGGGCCATAGTAGAGGAACCAACTTGCTTTTCTTTATTGAATGCTTCTGCAACTTCCCCAATATCACTTCTTTGAAGATTACGTACTTCTAAGGTGAATTTTTCTAAACTGGTTGCTAGATTAGATCCCCAAGCAATTACTTCAGCTATTCTATCTCTTCCTAATATTTGTGTTGTAGCTAATGGTTCATTTAGTCCTAACTTTTTACATATTATAGATTGAACTTCTAGGGTGTTTGGCGCCATAGCAGCTCCCGAACCAACTGCTCCCAAAAATTTCCCTGTTAAAATACGGGGTTTAATTTCTTCTAATCTTTCACGATGCCTAACTAATTCAGCTATAAACACTGAAATCTTAAGACCAAATGTAATCGGTGTAGCCCATTGTCCATGAGTTCGACCCAACATGATCGTTTTTTTGTGAGATTTAGCCAGTTTTGCCATGGATTTAATCAAACTGTTAATGGCCTTCTCTAATAATTCGAGTGCACCCTTATGCTGTAAAGCTCTGGCAGTATCTACTATGTCATAACTTGTTGCTCCGAAATGAATCCATTTACCTGAATCACCAGATTGTTCTTCAAGAGCTTTAACGACAGCCATCACATCATGATTAATCTCAGCTTCTATTTCTTCTACTCTCTCTCTTTTGACTAGTTTAATGCCTTCTCTAATATTTTTAGAAGTACCATTAGGGATAATTTGTTTAGCTTCTTGAACCTCAGCTAACGTAGCTTCAACTTCAAGTAAATATTGTAAATAAGAATTAGCTCTGAATACTGTCCTCATTGGCTCAGTACCATATCTGTAGTCAAGTACACTCACCGGGTCCATACTTTCGCAAAAAGTGCACCATATAAAAACTGTGTTTGTTCTTTGAGCCTTAACAATGATCATTTTTGACCTTACTAAATGGTTTTTTGATAGAGTGAAAGTAACAATTAGTCCAAAATTCTGTTGGCGTAGCTTTAATTACTTATACGATAACTAAGTAGTATGCAAAAAGTAGTCATTGCAGTTTCAGCAATTATTGGGACTCTTTTAATAATTTTATTAGGTTCATCAAATGCTCAAGCTGTTGATATAGACTTGGTACCTGTAAATTTTACTTTTTCTCCAGAATATCCAGTACAAGGTGAGGCTTTGGACATTTATTTTGAAGTAATTAATACAGGTATAGAACCAGCAAGTAATGTAGAGATAATAGTTTGGAATAGTACTTCTGAATGTGATGAAGATGATGGCTGTTTACCAATCTTTGAATCCACCGAGGCTACAATTGCTCAAGATAAAAGTGCTATTATTGATTTTAGCTGTGGTCCAGATTTGTGTGGTGGAAGTGGTGATAGAGTTCTTACTATTAGCATAGATTATAATAATGCAATCGAAGAGAGTAATGAATCTAATAATCGTATTATTTATGAATTTACAATTTATGAACAATCTTTGGCAAATCTTAGAGGATTGCCAGTTGAAGTGAATGTGATGATAACTCCCGAGAGTCCGGCTGAAGAGGATTCAGTAGATATATTGATACTTTTTGAGAATGCTGGACGTCAAGATTGTAGTAATTATTATATTGATTTTAGACAAACATTTGATGGTGTGACAACTTCTATCGAAGAATCACAAATAAGATCTATTTTATCTCCTGGCGAATCTGCTCAGTTCAACATAACATGGAATCCTTCTGAGATTGGTGATTATATTATTACAGTAGTTTTGGATTCGAATGATGAAATAGAAGAATTTATAGAAGATGATAATGTACTCACAACAACTATTTCGATAAGAGCCCATAAGCCTGAGTTGACACTCGATGTTTCCCGTAGCATTACTGTTACACCAAATGATGTTTGGTTAGAGTCAATTTTTAATCAACATTCGGTAGATTTAGAAGTTCATATATTTAATGAAGATTATCTAAAAAGTGCGGCAGACGTAAGAGTTGAATTTTGGGACCTTCCTGAAGGTGGTAATGAAGTTTTTATTGGCTATGACTTTATCTCATCAATTACAAATGCTACTAGAGTAGGTGAAGACATAATAGCTGGAACCAGGCCAGCATCTATTACTTGGGAATCATCAACAGGTACTGATGTATTGGGCAATCATACTATTATTATTAGAATAGATCCACTGGATGAAATTAGTGAATGGAATGAAATGGATAATAATTTTACGTTTGAGGTTAAAGTTTTGGAATCAAAGCCTGATTTAACAATAGTGGATGTCTTAGTCGTCGGGCAAGCAGTAAGAGGAATGCCTTCAGATGTAATTCTGACAATATATAATATGGGATCTAAAGATCACGATGATTCAAAAATTGATTTCAGAATAGATGGTGACCTTATAGATTCTTGGCAAGTCTCACTTTTAGAAGGACAATTCTACAATGTCACAGCTACATATGTATGGGCTCAGCAACAACCTAGTGTATCAGGGCATGCAGATCCTTCAAAGGTTATTAGTGAATTAGATGAAAGCAATAATGTATATTCAATTCTTATTAATGTAGCAGCTCCAGAATATGATTTAACATTAGTTACAGTTGATTCTAAAAAGGTTATATTCAAAGGTGATCAAGTCCCAATGATTGTTCAAGTTAGGAATAATCTTGCCGTGATTCCTTATTTTAGATTAGCAGTATATTTAGATAATTCGTCATCACCAGAGATTCAAACCTATGATTTTGAAGGTAATGAAGTATACTACATATCTCAAGAAAATTTAGGTTATGAGGAAATAAGATTTATTACAGTATACTTGAAATCAACTAATATTGTTGGTAATCATAATATTACTATTGAGGGTCAAATTACCAATAGTGATTTTGAGGATCAGAATTTAACAGACAATAGGCTCAATACCAGTATTTTGGTTAAGCCAAAGAACTTTCAACTATCTGTTGAGATGATTAATATTCCCGATCAAATTTATTTGAATCAAACACTAGAAATCTCAGTTAGTTCTTTGAATTTCGGACCTGAAATATGTTGTGAGTGTCCTATAGGTATTAATTTTGAGAATTCCTCTAATGAATGTATAGGTGCTGAAATATCTTTATTCATAAATGAAGAATTGTTTAAGATTTATCAGACAAGTCCTCTTGGCCGTGTTAATGGTGAGGAGATTCATAAATTTACATGGACTCCAACTGAACCCGGTGATTACTATATTGAAGCTAGAATAGATCCAGACAATATTATTGATGAGTATAATGAGTTGGATAATACTGCCTATGCTGAAGTGAATGTTACAGTTCAAGAGTTCATTGTTATAGAGCCGGAGGTTATAGAGGACGATAGCTCATTGATTAATGAGCCATTAGTTTGGGTTCCTTTAGTCCTTTTATCAGTAGTTGGTTTAGGTATTTTTGGATATAGTCGTTTAGGTGATGGTGGTGATTATTTTGATCAGTACGAGAATGATGATGTAGTATCAGATATTCAGACTAAACAATCTGGTTTTAGATATGATCCCGTTACAGGTAGTACTTATGATTCACAGACTGGCGAGATTATTGAGCAAGGCGGAAAAAACAAATAAGATTAGTATACATCTCTAAGATAGCGATGTTCCTCTTTCATTAATGTTTGATTAATATATATGTCAGCGTCAGCCAGCTCCATTTTACCATGCTTATGGGCAATTTCAATCAAAGCTGAGTGTACATCCTTAGCCATATACTGTTTATCTCCACAGACATAGAAATATGCACCATTTTTTAGCCATTTCCAAATTTCCTTTCCATTACTGAGTAGTCTATGTTGGACATATATTTTGTTTTCTTGATCTCTTGAGAAGGCAGTTGTTAATTTATCCAAATGCTCCTCTTTCATATAATTGCTCCATTCTTCTTTGTAGAAGAAAGTGGAGGCCTCATGTACTTCACCAAAGAAAAGCCAATTTTTTCCAGTTGAACCAGTTGCTTTTCGATGTTCTATGAATGCTCTAAATGGAGCAATTCCCGTACCTGGTCCTACCATAATGATATCTTTTGAAGATTGTTTGGGTATTATGAATTCCTTGGTTGGTTGTATATATATTGGTATTTTAGTTTTATTCATTTCGACCATATTTACTAGATGACCCGTAGCTAATCCAAATCTATCTCTATCAAAATTATTATATTTTACTATGGCTATTGTTAGATGAACTTCACCAGGATGGACTTTTGGTGATGAGCTAATAGAATAAAGTCGAGGTGTTATAGGTGATAATAGGTCTATGAATTCCTGTGGTTCAAAGTGAACTGGATTTTCATTTAAAATATCAATACAATCTCTAGTAAACAAGTACTTATCCACTTTTTCACGGTCATCCAATATTCCACTTAAATTTTCTTTTTCTTTACCATTCTTCATTTTGGTTACAACTGCAGCGAAAAATTTTTTCCCTGAACGGTGTATTGTAAAGCGGTGAAGTAATGCCTCTTCCAGTGTAGTTTCAGCTACATTTTTAGTCTTTATGATAGTCTTTCTACTAAATCCAAGTTTTCTTATAGTTTGTTTTACAAGTTCTGAATCATTAGTTGGATAAAATCCTAGTGAATCTCCAGGCTTGTATCTCAGACCGCTTCCTCTAATAGATACTACGTAATGATTAGTTTCCTTATTAGATCCTTCAGAGATGCAATAGCCGTCTACTACAGTGGCCATAAATGGATTTTTTCGGTCGTAGATTATGCTATCAACTCACTATGATTTTCTTGGTGGATGTGGTGTTCTACTTTGTTTATTACGTGATAAGTGTTTACGGCGACTTGGCCTTAATTTCTCAGCACCTTTTCCCTTATTGAATAAACCGCGGGATTTTTTTCCAGCAGATGTTAGTCCTCTGTGCGCTCTACCTTTGTGTGCTCTATTACAAATCCAATTTATTTTAGAATCAGCAATGATTGATGGATGATTAGGATCAACCATGATAACTTCATACCATTTGTATTTTCCGTCATCGGCTACCCAGTATGAGTTTAAAACTTCTAAGTTTGGATATTTTTTACAAGTTCTTTCTTCAGCAATCATTTGTAAGTTCTTACTCATTGTTATTTTTGCAATACCCGTACGCTTGGCTCGCCTACCTGAAGTTATTGCATGTTTGCGCATACCACCTCTTCGAATTCGAGTTCTAGCCATAACATAGCCCTGTTTTGCTCTAAAACCTAGGGCTCTTGCCCTATCAATTCTTGTTGGCCTTACAATTTTAACTGTAGCGTCTTCTTTTCTATATTGAACCAAACGTTGTCTTTGAAGAATTTTCATATCTCCAGATGGACTTTTCCATTGGTCTCTTATGTAGTTGTATAATGATTTACTCATCGCGATTCCTCACTTCTAGGGTTCAGCTTTCGCCACATTCCCGTTATCTTGTCGACAGACCCTACCTTATAAAGCTTGATATAATGTAGTATTAGCTTGAGTGAACCTGAAAAAATAACATTTGATGATCCTATATCTGAAAGAGGATTTTTTGGTCGTAGTCGTATATTACCTCCCAAAAAGAAACCTCATTTCTCAAATTCTCAAATCAAGGAGAATTATAATACTTTGAGAGTTCATTTAATAATTAATCCTTCTTCAGGTAGAAAAAAAGGTTTAGAAATAGCTCGAGAGGTAGAAGCTAATTTAATTGAATCTAAAATAAAAATTAAGACATATATTACTAAAGAACCAAATCATGCAATACAAATAGTTAAAGATTTAGATTTGGTAGAGGGTGATGTAATAGCCTCGATAGGAGGTGATGGTACTTTTTGTGAGGTTATATCGGGATTTATGATGCGTAATGGTAACGCTCACGAAACGTTTCCCTTGGCCTTAATTCCGGCAGGTACGGGAAATAGTCAAGCACATGATATGGGGATTGAGGATTACCAAGTTGCTGTTGGGAAAATTTTGAATGGAAATTTAAAAAAAATGGATATTGGTAAAATAAAATTTATCTTAGAAGGTAAAGAAGAAATTAGATATTCACATAATTTAGTAGGTTGGGGTTTGGGTGTCGATTCTAATATTTTAGCCGAAAAGTTAAGATTTTTAGGACCTCTAAGATATGATATTGGTGTCTTACTGAGTATAATAAGGGGTAAAGTTCGTAAGGCCAGATGTTACATTGATGGCCATTTAATTGATTCATCATTTATATTATTGCTAATTCAGAATACTTGTACTGGCGGAGATCGATTATCTTTGGCCCCCTATGCACAAGTAGATGATGGAAAGATGGATATAGGAATTATATATCGAATTGGTCGGAGTAAAGTATTAGCCTTATTTAATCAGCTTAAGGCCGGAGGCTCACATGTATGGAATCCCAATGTTGAATTTTATCGTTTTTCTACCTTAAAAATTGAAACTGATGAACCTACTGCTATCAATATTGATGGTGAAAATATTGGAACAACACCTTTAGAAATAAAAGTTCTTCCCTCTGTTTTAAAAATATTCATTTAAGGGATACTAATTTTTTAAGGCCTCCCATGACACCCTATGGAGGACCAAAAATCATTGGACAAGCTCAAGCAAAAATTAATGGATTGCGAAGCTGTTAAATTTGGTAAGTTTACTTTAACTTCAGGGAAAAAATCTAGTTTTTATGTTGATATGAAGCTTGCCTCAACCAATCCTGAAATATTAAAATTAATTGCAAAAGAGTTTTCAAAACATTTGCCAGAGAATATTGATTTTATTGCAGGTATGGAGTTAGGTGCAGTACCTTTGGCAGTGGCATTGTCCTTAGAAACGGGTATTCCTTATTCTATGATTAGAAAGTCTGAAAGAAAGCATGGTACTGGCTCTAGGATCGAAGGCATAAGTAAGGGGAACGCAGTTTTAGTTGATGATGTAGCAACTACTGGTGGATCAAATGTCGAATCTGTAAAAGTTTTAATCGATGAAGGAGTAGATGTGTCTATGGTTATGGTTGTTGTAGACCGTGAAGAAGGTGCTCATGAAAAAATAGCACCATTAAATATCGATTACAAAGCATTAATTCGAATATCAGATTTGGTGAATTAATGAATTTTTTGGTTATAGGTAGTGGAGCTAGAGAGCACATCATGGCTGAAAAATTGACCGAAGTAGGTGCTAAAGTATATTCAGTTTTGACTAACTTAAACCCGGGATTAATTCAATTATCTAAATATTATATTCTGGTAAGTGGTTACACTTCACAAAATAATTTGAACAAAATTATAGATTTTGGTTTATCGAAATCTATTGATTGTGTAGTTATAGGTCCTGAGGATCCGTTAGCAAATGGTTTGGCGGATAAATTTTGGAAGAAAGGAATTTCGGTAGTTGGACCTGTCAAGCAATTAGCACAGATTGAAACTAGTAAGGGTTTTACTAGAGATTTACTAAACAATTATGGAATTGATGCATCTCCTAGATTCAGGAGGTTTAATGCTATAGGTGGTTCTAGTGATTTTATTGATGAATTATCGGAAGAATACGTGATTAAATTTGATGGTTTGATGGGAGGGAAAGGTGTAAAGGTATCTGGTGAACATCTTAAAGATAAGAATGAAGGTTTACGTTATTGTGGAGATTTATTGAAGAATTCGGGTAATTATGTCATTGAAGAGAAATTGTATGGAGAAGAATTTTCTTTGATGAGTTTCTGTGATGGTAATACTTTGTCTCACATGCCTGCAGTTCAAGACCATAAAAGAGCATATGAAGGCGATATAGGTCCTAACACTGGAGGAATGGGCAGTTATTCCGATTCTAACCATTCATTGCCATTTCTAAATGACAATGAAATTGCAACTGCGAGAGATATCAATGAACAAGTAGCTTCTGCCCTGTTGAAACATACTGGAAGTGAATACAAAGGAATTCTTTATGGAGGTTTCATGGCTACGAAGGATGGCGTTAAATTGATAGAATATAATGCAAGATTTGGTGATCCTGAAGCTATGAATCTATTGTCTCTATTAGATACTGATTTTGCATCAGTCTGTAGTGATATTGTAAATGGTTGCCTATCTTCAGTCAATTTCCGTAAAGAAGCTTCAGTATGTAAATACATAGTTCCTGAAGGCTATGGAAGTAATCCAAATCCTGATGCAACTTTAATTATAGATGATAGATATAATGAGTTTTCAAACTTATATTATGCTGCAGTTAATATGGAAGCTAGTGGTGAAATATCAACTACTAGTTCAAGAGCAGGAGCCATGGTGTCTACTTCATCAACTATAGAACTAGCTGAGGAAAAATGTGAACAAGGTCTTGAATATGTCTCAGGCAATAATCTCTTTGTGAGACATGATATTGCGAAGTCACATTTAATTGAGAAACGAATGAAAAACATGGAGGAGATAAGATGACTTTAATATTGTCATTAATTTTACTTGGAATTGGCTTTATTCTCTTAACTAAAGGTGCTGACTATTTCATAGACAATGCTGCAGTCCTTGCTGAAGAGAAAGGAATCCCACCTCATGTAGTAGGCGTTACAATCGTTGCTTTTGGAACTAGTTTACCTGAATTATTAGTATCTATTATCTCTTCTTTAAATGGGTATAATGATTTAGCATTGGGTAATATAGTTGGTTCAAATATTTCTAATATAGGTTTAGTTTTAGGAACGTCTTGTTTTATTTTTTTTTATCTCCTAAATACTACAATTAAGCCTGAGAATGATGCAAACAGTGATAGTTACGTCATGCTTTTGGCAGTATTCTTACTTTATTATTTTGCATTAGATAAATTGATATCTGTAAATGAAGGAATTTTGTTCTTTAGTTTCTATCTAATTTACATGTATTGGCTGTATATTCGCTCAGTTAATTCAGATAGAGATCCAATTGAACAGGATAATGTTTCTTATATTTTTCTTATTGGTGGTTTAATTTCATTATTATTTGGAGCTCAATTAACTGTTGCTTCAGCAGTGGATATTGCAACATATTTTGGAATATCTGAAGTGGTCATTGGCCTTAGTATCGTGGCAATTGGTACTAGTTTACCGGAATTGGCAGGAACGGTATCGGCAGCTAAGAAAGGCCACAAAGAAATAGCTGTAGGTAATATAATAGGATCAAATATAGCTAATATTTTTATGGTAATGGGAATTCTAGCTATTATTAAACCAATTGATGTGGATGAGATGATACTGAAGACTTCAATGCCTCTTTTAATGTTTATTACTGTGGCGACATTTGGTATGATTAGAATCCCAATGGGTCGTTTATCTGGATTAATCTTATTTAGTTTCTTTGCATTATTCCTTTACGAACTTGTCTTATGAGAAAATTAATAGAATTCCAAGTATTAGATAAGAATGCTGAGCAATATAATGTTGATTTAATCTCTTTAATGGATAGAGCAGGTCAAGAGGTTTCTAATCATATCATTGGCAATTATAAGAATAATATTGTTGTAACTATTGTTTGTGGTATTGGCAATAATGGGGGAGATGGTTATGTAGTTGCAGATATTTTAATTAAGAAAGGCTTTGAAGTAAATATATTGAGTTCGGGTTTATCAAAATCAAAAGTTGCAAGTAACGCCTATTCTCGATTAAATTGTGAAGTCTTTCCTTTAGAACAATTAAATAATTTTAGAAATAATTCCGATATTCTTGTTGATTGCCTTTTGGGTTCGGGAATTAAGGGTGAGGTTAGAACACCTTTAGATGAATATATTACTATAATGAATAAGTTTTCAAGAATAATTTCTATTGATGTCCCTTCGGGAATAGGCACAACTTGTAGTATTGTTCCAGATACGACCATTACTTTTCATGATTATAAGACTATTATGAATAATGCAAATAGTGGTGAAATAATACTTATAGATATTGGATTTCCCAAAGAGGTAGATAATCTTACTGGACCAGGTGAGTTACTTTTATTTCCTAAGTTGGACGGGAAAAAGCATAAGGGTCAAAATGGTAAAGTTGCCATCGTTGGTGGTGGTGCCTTTTCAGGAGCACCTTCTTTAGCTGGTTTAGGTTCTTACAGGTCTGGCTCGGATTTAGTTCATGTATTTGTTCCAGAGATTTCTTATGACGCAGTTTCTACATTTATTCCTGAATTAATTGTTCACAAACTCGAAGGAAATATTATAGATTCAGAAAATATTAAAACTTTATTTGAAACAAAGTTTGATAGCATTGTTATTGGTCCAGGGATGGGTAAAGATCCTAAATCTTTGGAAGCCGTTCAGTTGTTAATAAACAATTGTGATAATCTAGTAATTGATGCGGATGGAATAAATTTATATGATTTTAATTCTAAAAATATAATTATAACACCACATAGAGGAGAGATTGAAAGACTTGGAATTATTCCTACAGAAGAGAGTATGAATCAGTTTGCAGCTCAGAACAATATAACAATTATCCTGAAAGGAGAGACAGACTTCATTACAGATGGCATGTATTTCAAGCAAAATAAGACTGGCCATCCAAGAATGGCCGTTGGTGGTACGGGGGATGTTCTTGCAGGCTTATTAGGGACATTATTGGCAAAGGGGTTGACACCATATGAATCTGGAAGATTAGCTTCCTATAGTTTAGGAATCGCTGGTGAAATGGCATACGATGAAATAGGTCCTGGATTTCTTCCGACAGATTTAGCTTTGCACTTATCTAATGTATTAAAGATAATTTAGTTTCTTCTTCTCATTGTAACAAGAGTCAATATGAGTAGAGTTGAAATTACACTAGGATAAGGTATCTTTTGATCATTGTCAACAGATTCTACAACCTCTTGTTTAGCCAATACGATTATATTTTGTTCATATGATGAAAGTTTCCCATGACCTGTATCTACTTCTATACTATAAATATAATTACCTTCATTTTCAAAATATAAGTCTCCGTAGTAGTAATTTCCTTCTTCATACATAGTAACCTTTTGTCCCTCAGCTAGAACTCCATCATTATTCTTAGCAATAATGACAGATACTGATTTTGGAGAATCATAATCAATAATAGCACTAACTGTAATCTGTTCTTTAGAATTTATAATTGATGGAGCCAGAGAATGTATAAGGTCTTTATTTTTGACATCAATATTTCGATAAAGAGTACTCATACTACCCCATTGGTCTATACATTCTATCTGCATTAAGCACTCACCATCTTCATATTTAGTTGAATCCCACCAAAATTTGACATTATCTAGCTCACTTTCAAGCTCAATCCAAGGGCCATTATCAATTCTATATCTTAACGTATTAAGTGAGCTATAGTCGTTGACGCTCAAATCAAACTCAGCATTAGCTGTAACATCAGCCGTGTTAGAGTTCAAGAGTATGAAAGGAGGAGTACTGTCCGTTTCAAATTTCAAACCAGTAATAGTAACATATTCTTGATTATCTTCAGCTCTAATGTCAATCCAATGCCATCCATCTATGATGGGCATCCATGTACCTTCATAGAGTTCATTATCAGTATAGGCAAGTCCCTTCCAAGTGCCATTATCAATTCTGTATTCTACACTTAATATTCCTTCAGGATCAGAGGCTTCAGCATTAATATTTATTTTTGCACTATAAAATTCTTCTTTAGGTTCTTTGATTTCTAAATACGGATAAGTGATATCCTCTTCATTAAATACGGTAATATTAAGTTCGTGACTTATAATATTATTACTTTTATCACTTGATCTAAAAGTGATAAGGTGTTCTCCATTTCCTGCCTTTGCTTCTTGAGTATTCCAACTAGCAATATATCCGTCATTATCACGTGAATACATCTTGCGCCAGTTTCCTTGATTTAGTTTAAATTCAACATCTCCTATGCTGTTATCATCAACAGTTTCAATATCTAATACAACAATCCCTTCAACTGTGTCACCTTCATTTGGTGCTATAATATCTATAGTTGGAGGATTTTCGTCATTCAATATGTCTACACTAAGTGTTTTAATTATGCTGGCACCCTCATCTATTACTTTGATAGATAGTTGGTGTTCACCATTAGATAATTCTTCTGTATCTATTTCTAGATTAAAGTAACCATTAAACGGGATTAATCCCGATTCTATCCAATCATCCTGATTCCAACGGTAGAGTAAATTCTTTATTTCAGATTTTTCACTAACTGCCGTACCCTGTAAATCTATATTTCCACTTAATAATCCCGTATCTGTAGATATTTCTAGTTCGGGAGGTATTGCAAAAGCAGTTTCTAAAACATATTTATCTGATGAGGCCGATTCATCATTAAAAAAAGCTACAAAAATATTAATATTTTCATATTCTATATCGGAAAAGTCGTTTCCATTCTTATCTTCATGCTCTCCACCAATCCAAACGGTTGATAATTCCATTTTTTCATGAGGGTTTAGCTCTACACTTTCTTCAAAGGCATAATCTAAGAAACCGAAGTGATATGGATCGCCGTCATAGTTGTTGTACCTAGACACTTTTTCAACAATATATGCTCTTACATATCCATTGAAAGTGGGATCTCCAAATGGTGCATCCTCATTCCATGTCATGCCGAGACTAACTCCTAACTGGTCGGCACCTATATGTTCCATTTCGATTTCTAAAGATATATCCGTATCTTCTCTCTGCGCACAATTATCAATTGCATTTTCATAATTGGCAGTGTCAGATTGTCCTCCGGAAACCTTTTCATCATTTCCATCAAATATTACTGTAGGATATCCAGTGACATCAGGATAGTCTCCCATTCTATCATCTGCCTTATCGTTAACATCAGTAATTAGTGCTACGAAAAAGAATTGGTCATCATAGTATGGTTCATCAGGTATATCCTCATAAATTTTCATCAAATTTTCTGCTGCACTAGGGCAGTAGACACACCATGTTGCTGTGAATTCTTCACCAAATACTGCATGGGTAAAATCTTCGGCGGGAATTTCGGCAGTAGGTGTAAAGGGAATCGCAGTTATGCACAAAAGTGTTGCTAAAATAACATATTGTAACTTATTCACATAGTTCCATATGGTTTCTAATTAATAAGTCTATCCCTTTTTCATATCTTCAATTACTTTTATTGGATCCGAGGAACCGAATATCGCACTACCTGCAACTAAAAGATTTGCTCCAGCCTCTGCCAAAAGAGCTGCATTTTCAGGCCCGACGCCCCCATCGACTTCAATTATCTTATCTGGATATTTTTCTCTGTAAGTTTTCACTCTTTGAATTGCATTTTCGTGAAATGACTGGCCACAATATCCTGGTTCTACAGACATTACTAAAATCATGTCCACACTTTCTACAAAGGGTTCAATAGCAGAAGAATGTGTTGAGGGGTTTATTGCAATACCTGCTTTAATTTTCAGTTCTTTAATCAATTTGATAGCTTTCCCAGGATTATTTGCTTCAACATGCACCGAGATTATATCTGCTCCAACATTACTGAAATCTTTAATAAAATCAGATGGATTAGTTACCATCAAATGTACATCAATATCAGCTATGCCTCTTAGAGCTTTTACCAAATCAGGCCCCATGGTGAGGTTTGGTACAAAGTGACCATCCATTACATCCATATGCAAATAAGCTGAATGGGGTGCTACAAGCATAGCTTCTCTCTTCATTTCTCCGAAGTTTGCGCCTAACATTGAAGGTGCTATCTCAACCACTTAACGTCCTCGTTACAGAATCAATTATAAACGTTTGGGATAAATCATGTCTTCTATTCTGAACAATTCTGATAAAAACTTCTAATTGTGAGGATTCAGTTCTCCACCATCTATCATAAAATCCATCAATTTTATCTAAGTCACTTAAAATTAATTTAATCTGAGATTCTGGGAATTTTGGAGCGCCCCTTTTATGGCCTAATCTAGTTTCGAGCATATATTTCATTTTATTCAAAACTAAAATATAAAATCCCTTTGGCTTAGCTTCTTCACCGCTTAAATTTTTAATAATTCCAGTATCTAAGCACCAATCATGTTTAGCTAATTTTTTATCTTCGTCTTGGTAAACATCCATCCATATTCGTTCCGAGGGAGGTGCCGGATTATGTTCATTCAAAACTTCTTCTTCGCTTTCCACTTCATCTGTCTCTTTCTCTGAGCCCATTAACATAATCTTGAATGAACCGTTCTTATTAACTTTATTCATCACAGACTTTTTATTACAGTCTTCACATACACATAATATTGGGGAGCATGGTGTAACCTGGCAGCATTGCGGGCTCCAATTATACAGGAATGATTGCTACAGGGTCTGCTGATATCGTGATGAATGATTGGAGCTATGACCTGTGCAAACTAATGGGCTCCGGCTCAATAGGTGAGACCCGCCGATCTGGGTTCAAATCCCAGTGCTCCCACCACTTGCATTGTATTTTTAGTTGCTATGAAAGCAAGCCCGATTAGAGCATAATGCAAACCCAGCAATAAGGTATATGATAATAGCTATATTTGCAGTAATCTATAATTTTGGATGCTCCAAAATAGGCGGTATTAAATTTGAATTGACTGAAATACCAGATAATAAAGAATTCTCAAAAGATGATTTTGGAGAATAATATTATTCTAATTCAGCCCAAATTCTTGTAAATCTATAAATTGCAGATAAGGTACATATTACTGCGAAACTATAACACATTAGAGCCATATAATTCCAACCTTGATAGTCTTCTAAAAAGTATTGAATAATAGGCACCATAACTAAAACTACAAGTCTATCAGCTCTACCAAGCAGACCTGCATACTCTCTACCTGCACCTACTGCCTGAGCCTGTGTTCCCATGTAAGATAACATTAGAACTCCAATGATTGCAGCAAAACCAATTGTGGTGTCTACTAGGGGACCTAAAGCAATCCCGCCTAACATCAGGATATCGGCAACCCTGTCAAAAGTATGGTCTAAGAGATCGCCTCTCTTACTGGATAAATCTCTCATTCTAGCAACTATACCATCTAATGCATCCAGAATTGCGGTCAAAAAGACCATCAAAGAGCCAATGAGTAACCAAATAGTATTTGCATAATCTGCACGATAAAAGGAATATCCTGCAATGAATGCAGTAACCAGTGATAAAAGACTAATTCCCATAGGGTTAAGAGGGAAATATTGTGCTATAGGTGTTAATATTTTTGTCCCAAATTCTCTATAATCATCAGCTACCATTAATACCATTCCATTATTCTTTCTGAATAGTCAAAGTTTTCGTCCAATTTAATATTGCCGTTCATAAATTCTACAAGGTTTTTAGCATTTTCTTGCGGAGTCTGTTTAGTAGTATCTAGTTGAAATATTTTATCAGCTGTAATATTTTCAAGAGCTTCATCATATATTATATTCAGAGCTTCAGCCTCTAAATTTTCATTAATTTTCTCTTCGGAATAATTACGTGTGGCAAGTCTATCTTTTAAGATAGAAGGATCACATCTCAGTAATATTACCATATCAAGGTTATCTAATGTATGTGAAGTGTGTCCTTCATAAAAAACCTCATCCAATTCCAATTTTTTTACAAGGTTATTCATTTTATCTAAGTCTATCAACCACTCACCAGAATTGGTCTTACCTTCTGAGGAAGCCTCATAATAATCGGAAAGATGTACTATTTTTGTATTTAATAATTTAGAAATTGATGTTTTACCAGTTCCTGGCGTACCTGTTAAGGCACACCTTACCATTAAGATTGTAATTCCTTTTCGGCAGCTGCTTTAGCTTCTCTCTTTGCCTTTGCTTTAGCTCTCTTTGTTCTTTCTTTAGAAGTGAATGAAGTGGCATTTTCCATGAAACGATTATATGCTTGATGAGCTGCAAGCGTAGTTTCAGGACTTGCCTCTGGCCCTGTCTCAGTTTCCACTTGTATTTCAGTTATAGATGTAAATTCAACTTTTATTGTTGTGATGTCTTTGAATGATCCTGAAAATATATTTCCTTCCTCATTAATTTCCCCAAATTCATTTTCCATTAAAGATTTTAAGCCACCGTTTTCTAGTGATTTACCATGCCCTCGCTTTATTTCGAAGCTATTCATATAATAATCATTCTAAAACTCTGTATTTGTATTTTGGGGTTAAAGTTTCATGTCCCCTTTGCCAAACTGTTTCATCATTTTTTGTTGCATTCGACGATTTCCACCAATATTAGACATCATCTTTCTACTTTGATTATATTGTTTTAAAAGGTCTCTAATTTCCTGTGGATCAGAACCAGACCCTATTGCAATTCTATTAATTCGTGATCGCTTTATCAGTTTAGGATTTTCTAACTCTTCTTTTGTCATAGAACTCATTAATACTTTAAATTTCTCTAATCTTTTTTGTGTCTCTTCGACTTGTCCTTTCTTCATCATACCAGACATTCCAGGTACCATTTCCATTACTTTACCTAATGGACCCATTTTAGTCAAAGCTTCCATTTGCTCTTTCATATCAATTAAAGTGAATTTACCTGAAAGCATTTTCTTTGCGCTATCTTCAGCAGTACTGGCATCCATGACCTCTTCAGCTCTTTCAAGTAATGTTTGAAGATCACCCATACCAAGAAGACGTGAAATGAATCTTTCGGGGTCAAGCGTTTCAAGACTTTCCAAGCTTTCCCCAGTTCCTACGAATATTATAGGTGCTTTTGTTACAGCTACTGCTGACAAAGCACCACCACCTTTTGCTGAACCATCTAATTTGGTTAAAATTACACCAGTGACTCCAACAGCTTCGTGGAAAGCTTCAGCCTGTGGACCAGCCTGTTGTCCAACTGTAGCATCCATTACGAGGAATATATCATCAGGTTGGACAATCTTAGCTATGTTTTCCATTTCAGTAATTAAGTCTTTATCTAAGGCATGTCTTCCAGCAGTATCAACAATGACAATATCCAAATCTTTAAACTCTTGTAAACCTTCCGATACAACTTTTTCGGCATCTGTGTTTGTTGAATCTCCAAATACTGGAACTTGTATTTGTTCGCCTATTTGGGATAATTGTTCATAAGCTGCAGGCCTGTGAACATCTGCGGCAATTAATCCCAAGCTTAGTCCTTTTTTCTTTAGATATTTGGCAAGTTTACCTGTTGTGGTGGTCTTACCTTGGCCATACAACCCGACCAACATCATTTTTTGAGGTCCTAATTTTAAAGTTCGAGGTTCGCCAAGAGCTTTTACTAATTCTTGGTGAACAATGCGAACAACATGCTCTCTACCAGTCATACCTGGTGGAGCTTTTTCATCTAAGGCCCGTGTTTCGATTCTTTTACTTAAGTCTAAAGCTAGTCTAACATTTACATCTGACTGTAAAAGGGCTCTTTGAATATCACGTACTAATTCTTTAATTAATTCCGGAGAAATATGGCTCGCACCTGCAATTTTCTTTAAAGTTTCTCGTAGTGCATCTCCTAATTTTTCAAGAACCATAAAGTCTATTGATTCATCCATCAATTTAAAATTATTGATAGTCAAAGTTGCAGGCCAAAAAAATATTGATTCAGAATTTAGTTATTATGTTAAAGATAAATGGAATACAACAACCAAAAGAGTATTTGACTGAAAGATATAATTCAATCATTTAGTTTATAGCTTAATCTAATCTTTTCTGAACCCTTATTATCTTTTTTTAAGAATTCTACATCACCTATTTCTGAAAGACTCCTAACATGTGTTCCTGCACATGGGCAAACGTCTATATTTCCAATTTTAACGACTCTTAACCTTGTAATACTAGAAGGTAGCATTTTCCATAAGCCACTAGACATACTAGATCTTATTTCAGGATTATTTTCTAGATCCGATCGTTCAGATTCACTAATACTTATTTTCAAATCTTTTGATATAACTTGATTAACTTCATCTTGAAGCATATTTAATTCGGTATTTCCTAATTTTAGAGGTTTAAAATCTATCCTTGATTTCTCAACACCAATTTGATTTCCTACAGTGTCAGAACCATAACGTTCACTAACTACTGCTGAAACCAGATGTTGTGATGTGTGCATGCGCATGTGTGAATATCTACGCCCCCAATCAAGACTGCCTTTGACAGTAGTTCCTATATCTGGTAGATCACCTTTAATCATATGTCGTATTCTATTTTTCTTTCGAACATCAAAGATTTTCCCACGCCCCTCATCCCAGACCAGTGTACCTGTATCAGCAGGTTGCCCTCCTCCAAGATGATAAAATGCAGTCTGATTTAATTCAACGATTCCTGGAAATATGGCTGTGACTTCAGCCTCAAATTCTTTCTTATAAGTTCCGTCAAGAGACTCCATATGGAATTGTAATGTCATTGATTATTATAATGAATTAACCTATTTATTAGTAGTGAAACTATTAAATGGATAATTGGATGTGTAGAATAAGGTAAATTATGAACATACGGATATCTTCGATAACGTTAGCCCTCCTTTTGATAGTCAACAGTGTAGTTTTAGCAGAAACAACCACCCAATACATAGTGGACGGAAATGAAAGTGATAGTGTCGTTTTGTATTTAGAAAAAGATGTAGTTAATGACGATACTGAAATAGAATTCCCTAATGCTGAAGTATTGAGTGCTTCCTATACTGTTTCTGGTGGTGCCAATCAAGATGGAAGTTATCCCGAAGATCTATCAATTACAATTAGTGGAAATAAATGGGAATATAGTGGTGAAGGATATGGAGCTTTAGGAGATCAAAAGACTTTCTCGAATGGTGCTCCTTCTAGTGCTGCAGTATTCTCTGACGAAGCTGGTGGAGAAACTACTGTTGAAATGTATCTGCCAGTTAATGCCACAATAACTGACGCAGAGATTACCCTCGAGGGATTGACTAAAGGAAATGGAGACTTAGATGATTACCGATTAGTTTCAGATAATACAAATGAAGGTTCTCATAGTCTTTCGCCAAGTATACTAAAAGATGGCAATGATCAATATATCGTATGGGCCGATAATGGAGATTTAAATGATAAAGATTTATATTATAGCATTCTTTTCAATTCAGGTGGCAATAGTGGTTGGGATGATCCTGTACGTCTAACGCCTCAGGATTCAACATATATTTACGATGACCCTTTGATTGTTGGAGACAGTGATTTCTTATTAGCTGGATGGTTATATTCAGGAATACTTCAGTATACTTATTCAACAAATGGAGGAGATTCTTGGAGTACTATTGACGATTTTGATTATGATTATTATATTTATTACTATGATTTTGCGTTAGATGAAAGTGGAACTTTTCATTTAGTTTGGAGTGCCTATACCGATGATGGTTCGGAATCAGATTATCGTGTATTTCATTCCTATTCTGAAGATAATGGGGTGACCTGGTCTTCTGAAAATGAGGTTTCAGATTCTAGTGTGGCTAGTTCTAATATGTATCCTACAGTCTCTTTTGATAACGAGAATGTATTTGTTACTTGGATTGGAGCTACTACTTCAAATGCGGGAGCATTTTTCGCTGTCTCTGATGATGGGGGGGATTCTTTTGGGACTCCAAGTCAGATAAACACTTCAGGCGATGCAGGTTCAGTTGATGTTTCATCTGATTCTAATAGTAATGTGATTATATCATGGACCGAAAGAGGCGATGAAACTGATAGTGCTGTAGTCAAAGCAAGAAGTTCATCTAATTCGGGTTCTACGTTTAATACTGAAATTACGCTCACAGGGGCTGAAGATGTCACTATAGATTCCTACTTGCATTCAGGAAATGATGGTTCTGGAAATTATTATGTAACTTGGACTAGACAAGACAGTTCAGATTATTATGATGTAATGGTGGCTCGATCGGCTAATTCAGGTACTACATGGAATAGTGGAGTTGAAATTGATGGAATCGATGAAGATAGTCAGAGAGTGTACTCTTCTATTAGTGTAGACAGTACTGGTCTAGTGGTTAGCTGGATAGATCTCTATGATGGTGATGGAGCTTCATCGGACCCTGACATATATTTTTCTAAAAGTACTAATGATGGAAGTTCGTGGTCTACTCCTAAAGAGGTAGGCTCTGAACAATATTATGAGGGTGATTCTTCAGCTGTTTCGTTATCTTATTCTGGAGATTATCTTTACGCAATATATGTTGATTCTGGTGATGCTGATCCTGATGGTGATTCAAACGGAAATGATGCATTGAATAATGATGGCGATATATTCTTTAAGAGATCATCAGATGATGGAGAGAGTTGGAGTGATTCAATCGTAATATCTAATGGGATATATGATGGAAGAAGTTATGAGACTTTTGATTACGCCTCATATTATTATTCTTACTATGCTCCAGCCATCGCATCATATGGAAACTACGTATATGTTATATGGTCTGATTATAGCTTTGATGATACTCAATATCAAATAAAATTTTCTAGTTCATCAAATTCAGGTTCTACTTGGAGTGACCCCGTAATCATAAGTTCTTTAAGTTCAGATGTAAATTCGTATGGACCTGCCATAGTAGCTGATGGGACTAATATTTACGTAGCATGGCAGAGCGTATCCAGTTCCGGAACTATAGTTTATGATATAATGACTCGAATATCAGAAGATAATGGAGATACATGGAGTGAATTATCTGCAGTAACTAGTGGCGATGGTACAAATTATATTCCAGAAGTCGCATACGGAAACGATAGGTTTCATGTTACTTGGCACACTTTTGCTAAAGATGGAAGTTCAGATTCAGACTATACTGTAGAGTATGCTTATACTGAAGATTCAGGAGATTCATGGGAAAGAATAACATTGAGAGATGGAGCCGGAAGTGGTGATTTCTGTTGGTTCCCGAATATTGATATTGATGGTAATTATATTTATATTGTTTGGCAGGATGATGGCGATTTCGACGGAGATGGTGGTTTTGATTTTGATGTAGTTACTATTTACTCTGAAGATGGTGGAGATACATGGAATGATCCCTTCCTAATAGTTGATAGTGATTCTGAATATAGTAATGCATACACTTTACCTGCTGTTGCAAGTAAAAATGGCTATGTTTATGTTTCGTATCAAGAATACGCAGATCCTGGTGGAGACCTGAGTCAATACGAACATCGTTTCCTTTTAAGTCAGAACTATGGAGAAACATGGTCAGATACATTCCCAATTAATGAGGGACACGTAGTTAATTATGCAAAAATGGATATGGCTATTGACGACAAAACCTATTTTGCATATTATGATGATGCAGATTTATTCTCAGAAGAGGATATTGATTATGATATAATATTAAGAACCACTTCTGATGAAGGCTATCCAACTAATCCAACCATAAATTTGGATAGTGGAGGATATGATTGGGAATGGACTGGGGAATTCAATTCTGACAATTCTCCAATTATATGGGATAGTAATGGCGAAAATGGAGCTTTGAAATCATTCAAAGCTGCGTTAGAAGATGGAATTGAGTATGCAATAGATAATGATGAAACGTATGTTGATGATTATGGCATTGAAATGGCTAATTTAATATTTACAATAACTAGTGATAGTGATGGAAGGATTGGTTTGAGTGACTTAAATATAGAATATGATTTAGAATTAACAGTACAATCAAATGATTTAAAAGAAAAACTCAATGCACTAGTTAATCCAGATTCAAATGAAGACACTGTAGGGACCAAAATTTCTGTTTTAAGTAGTACAAATGGTAAGGTTATCTTAAGTAACTTAGCGATTATCACTGCAGAGGCCGATCTTGAAATCACACAGATGATGTTTAGTGATGATAATCCTAAAGAAGGTAGTAGTGTAGTAGTTACTGCATATGTAAAGAATTCAGGTCAAGGTGAAGCCTCGGTCGACTTAACTTTCTGGTATGATTCAGATAAGGAAATTGGAAGTAGCTCAGTCAGTGGAATAGATAGTGGAGAAACAAAGAGCGTTAGCATTACTTGGTATGATCTTCCCGCAGGAAATCATGAAGTAACTGTATCAATAGTAAATTCAGTCCCAGTAGATAGTAATCAAGGAGATGAAGATACAGTATCTCAAATAATTAATATCCAAGAGGCAAATCCAGTAATTATATCCTCTTTTGATTTTGATGAAATCCCTGTTGAAAATACTGATGTTGATTGGGCCTTAAATATAGAAAATGAAGGCGAAAAATATGGGAATATTATCATTTACATATATGAAAATGAAGAAGATGAAGACAATCTAATATATGAATCACCAAACACCCGAATTGATACTGGTGTGTCAAGGGAATTTACTGGAAATTGGGCAGTTGATAAAAACGTAGAATTATTCTTTTTGAAAATAGTTGATACTGATACTGATGAAATCATAAACGGCGATGGAGATGGTGAAGAAATTGAAATTAGCATACAAAAATTACCATATTTCACAATTGAAAAAGTAGAATGGTTAAATGCTCCAGATGGAGATGTAGTCACTACTTTCAGTGATGGAACTATAGCCTATGCTAAGATATACATCAGAAATGAAGGGACATTTGATGTATCTGCAACTGTTGAACTAAGTTTAACTAAGGCAGGTAAAAAATTAACACCTAGTCCTAGTTATGGCGCAGATATAGCTTTTCCAGGAGATTCTGAAACTATATTGATGATTAGTGGTGAATACCCACAAGTATATTTCAATTTAGGAGAAAATCAGGTTTTAGAAGGAGTTTGGACATTAGAGATTGAAATAACAAATATTAATGCTGTAAACAATAATGAGCAAATTTGGGATTCTGAAGAATTGATATTTAAAAACACAGATAGTAAAATTGAAGTTTTACAACCTCCAAATTTAGCCTTAATTAAATTCACTACTAGTGACGAGACTATTAAGGAGGGCCAAGCTGTAGTTCTCACAATAGATATCGCTAATGAAGGTCAAGCTGAAGCTATAGGTAAGATACAAATTAAACAAGGAACTACCGTTTTAGGCAATGTTGATTTTATAGCACCAGGTTATGAGACAACTGAAGTCACATATGAATATTCAGTCCCTGGTGAATATGACGGTGAGTTGAATTTAAAAGTCCAGATTGATTCAAATTCCGTTTACCCTCCTGGTGGTACAGTAAGCAATGATTTTCTGACTTTAAAACTAACAGTTGAAGGAACTCTCAATGTTAAACCAGTCGATACTTCTTCAGGAGCTGGAAACATGGTTATACCAGTTGCAGCTTTAGGAGTATTGTTGGCTGGATTTGGCGGAGTCTATTTTATGTATAGAAGAACACAAAGTAGTGATGAAGAATCGGATGCATTTGGAATGCCTGATCAAACTATACCACCTGAAATCCCACCTGCGGCTGCACCTCTTCAACCTGTAGCTCCGCCACCTGCGGCTGCACCACCTCCTCAACCTGTAGCTCCGCCACCGGCAGAAGCACCCCCTCAAGCACCTCCAGTTGCACCTCCTCAGTCGGTTCTCACTGTAACCGTTCCAGCCGGCACTCAACCGGGTCAACAAATTCAAATTAGAGCACCTGATGGAAGAGTTATTGCCGTCAATATCCCCCCAGGGATGCAACCGGGCTCACAATTTCAAGTAAAGGTATAGGTATTATTGAAGAAAGGCCGTTTTTCTTAAATAGACCATTTTAAGTGATGCACTTCCTGAACAGTACTTACTGTCACCAGGAGTCCGTGTAAACGGATGCAATAACTTCGGCGAATTCCTGATTTATGATGGACTCATTCCGTTATTGCGTACATATTATGGAGATGATAACAACCCAGTATGGGCTATCATCCGACATTCGAAATCTAAGCGAAACTAGTGCAGTCAATCCGACAATTCTAATAAATTTATAACTCATAGTGTGTATTCGAAAGGAAAAAAACTTCGGTTGATCCTGCCGAAGGCTACTGCTATTGGAGTTCGATTAAGCCATGCGAGTCTAAGGGATACTTGTATCCCTGGCATAATGCTCAGTAACACGTGGATAATCTGCCCTCAGGTGAGGAATAAACCCGGGAAACTGGGGCTAATACCTCATAGATACAGATAGCTGGAATGCTTCTGTATTCAAAGCTCCGGCGCCTGAGGATGAGTCTGCGGCCTATCAGGTTGTAGTCAGGGTCATGACCTGACTAGCCAACGACGGGTACGGGGTGTGAGAGCACTTGCCCGGAGATGGTTTCTGAGACACGAAACCAGGCCCTACGGGGCGCAGCAGGCGCGAAAACTTCGCAATGCGGGAAACCGTGACGAGGGAACTCCAAGTGTCTATGCATTGCATAGACTGTTTTTTAGCCTAAATAGCTAAAAGAGTAAGAGGTGGGCAAGACCGGTGCCAGCCGCCGCGGTAACACCGGCACCTCGAGTGGTAGCCACTATT